>JAISBQ010000077.1 GCA_031266115.1 Bifidobacteriaceae bacterium | reverse complement strand
GGCCTACAAGGCGAGCGACCCAGGAATCCGCCTCGAAGGACGACACTAACGGGTCCCCTCCTGGCAACGCCACAGAAGGTATCGCGACTGCCGACAACGCTGCGGCACCGTGGCTCGGTTTACCAACGTGCCGTCCCGAAGAGGTGGGATAGCGCTTGATGCATGGTCTAACGCAGCAACACCTCGGCGGCTCGGCACAGAGCCTGGAACTCGCAGCACAATTGCGAGCCGAGCACATAAGGTCGAAGCACGTCGCGGTGGGAACCGTCTGGCACTGTCTGCCGGAAGCGCCGTAGACGCTCGGGGGCCAGTGGTGGCTGACCTCCGCCAGTCCCCGACCCGAAGGACCGTCCGATCCTTGCATCCGCTATCGCGGCGGGAGCCGCCTTCGGTGCGCGGCGCCTTACATGCTGGGGCGGCGCGCCTCGCCATCGTCCAGGGTCAGCCACCGGGTGGGGTGACACTCACGGAGGAAAGTCCAGTCGTGGCTGGCGACAATCAAGGCACCCCGGTAGCATTCCAGCGCGCTGACCAGTCCCGCCACGCTGGGGACGTCAAGGGAGTTCGTGGGTTCGTCGAGGATCAGCAGTTGTGGGGCGGGTTCCGCGAGGAGGATCGCGGCGAGCGAGGCCCGGAACCGCTCACCGCCGGACAGGGTGGCGGCCGGCCGTTCCACATCCTCACCGCGGAACAGGAACCGGGCCAGGGCCGCGCGGATCGCCTGCGGGGAGGCTTCGGGTGCGGCGCGCCGGACATTCGCGAGCACCGACATCGAATCGTCTAGCCCGTCCAGACGCTGGGGCAGCAGCCCCACCGGCACCGCCCGCCGGACTCTCCCCGCCAAGGGTTCCTCCGAACCGACGATGACGTTCAGCAACGTGGTCTTCCCGGTCCCGTTCGCCCCGGTCAGGACAATGTGCTCCGGGCCCTGGATGGTCAGGTCGATGCCGAGCTGGGTCCGGGTGCGGTGGCCGGCGGTAGTCGGGCGGTCCGCACGACCGTGAGGTTCGTGGTTTCGCAGAGTCGCGTCGGTGTCGGGGGCGGCGTGGGCGCCGGAATGGGCGCCGGGCGGGCAATTGGCGCCGATGGTCCCGTGGGCGTGAGCCGGAATGGCGTGCGTCGCGGTGGGTTCGCGCTCCTGGATGGCCGGGTCAACGCTTGGGGCGTCGACGGGAGCCTCGGTCAAGCAAACACCGTGAGTGCCGAACGGCAACCGCACCCCCTGGAGCTCCAGCACCGTCCGCCCGGCAGGTACCGCCGTGGCAGGCAGGTCGATGCGGATCGACGCATCGTCCCGGACCGCTGCCTCAGCCTCTTCAACATGCGCCCGCGCCGCGGCTAGCCGGTCCTCGTGGATGCCGCGCAGCTTGCCCGCTGAAACCTCGGCCTCGCGCCGCCGGGTGTTCGCGACGATCTTCGGGAAGCGGCTCTCGGCACGGGCCGTCTTGCCTTCACGCCTCCGCCGGGCCAACTTGGTCTCCGCCTCGCGCTGTTCGCGCTGTTCGCGCCGGGCGGCAGACTTGGCCGTCCGTAGGACGGCCCGCGCCGCGGCCTGTTCACCCTCCACGGCGTCCCGATACGCCGACCACCCGCCCCCATACAGCGTTAATGTCCCGGCCCGCAGTTCGGCAATCTGGTTGACGAGCTCCAGCAGTTCCCGGTAATGCGACACCACGACGAGTGTCCCGCTCCGCCACTCGCGCACGAGCGCGTGGACCCGCTCCCGCCCAGACCGGTCGAGGTTGTTGGTCGGCTCATCCAACAGCAGCACATCCGGCCGTTCCAGCAGCCGCGCAGCCAACCCCAATGCCGTCGCCTCGCCGCCGGACACCGTCCCCACCGGCCGGTGGAGCAAGTCGCGAACCGCGCGCACATCACTCCGAGCGAGACTTCTGCCGATGGCGCCCGCCTCGGAACGGCCCGCAGCATCCACCTCACCCGGCGTGGCGAGGCGGGCCAGCCCGACAGTGGTGAGGGCCGCCATCGTCCGTGTCTCGATGTCCCAGTCTTCCCCGACGATGCCGTACCAGGACTCCTCAGTCTCGCCCGCCTCAATCCGGTCCAGGGCGCCGAGGATCTGCGCAACCCCGAGGACCTCGGCGACGGTGGCGCCCGCGTCCAGGGTGATGTCTTGGGGCAGGTAGGCGAGGTGACCGGAGTGGTAGACCGAGCCGGAAGTGGGCGCGAGGCGGCCCGCCAAGAGCCGGAGCAGGGTGGACTTGCCCGAGCCGTTGGTGCCCACCAACCCGGTGGCCCCTCCGTCGAGGGCAAAGGTGGCCGAGGCGATGACGGGAGTGCCATCCGGCCAGGTGAAAGTCAGAGCGTTGGCGGCAATCGCCGGACGGGTGGGGTGGATCGACATGATGAGGTTCTTCCGCGCAGGAGTGGGCGGTGGACACATCCGCGGCTCCGCGGCAACGCGGGGCGGGAGGTGCGAACCTCAATCGATCATCGTGGCCTCAGCGATTCGGGAACAGGACCGGGTCCAGGACCACTGTAGCAGTGGGATTTTGGTCACAAGTCTGGTGTTTTGGGCCGAGTGTTAGCGGTCTCACGCAAGGATTGGCCCTGATTCACCGTCAGAAAGGGCATGACTGAATACTCTGACCTCCGCATTGCCCGTTGCCTTGACCCGGCGAGTCCTTCCTGCCCCAAGTCCGGTGCGAGCCGCCCTGGTGGCGGTAACCATCCACGTCCCGGCGGGCCTGGTGGTGTCCACGTTGAGGGCGGCCCCCGGGGGGGATCGCGGGTGGTCCTCAGGGGCTTGGGGGCGGTGTTGGCCTGCGCCGTTGCGTCGGTGTTGGGCGTGGGTGGGTTGGTCGGGTTGGGGAGTACGGGGGCGGCGGCGGCGGATTACATACTCACTATCAGGAAGGACAGCTGGCAAGGTCCCGTTGCCAGCACTGCGGTGATCGGTGACAAACTATGCGCTTATGTGGAGAATTTCGGAACCGGCAATATCATGCCCAATGTGTCGTACATGCTCCCACCCGCCGGTGATACTGCCTACAACGTGCGTATCGAACAGTTCGTGGCCAATGGGTCATTCTGTCTGACCGTTCCACAAGTCGCCGATTCCAGAGAAACAGTTCCAGGAACCACTATTACGATACAGGTGTCAGATATGATAACCAGCGTCACTGTTCTTGGTACTTTGTCTGGTTCTGTGGGTGTGTCTGGTACTTTGTGGGCTGGTGAGACTCTTTCGGCGGTGCCGTCGTTTGGTGTGACGCCGGATTCGGTGTCGTACAAGTGGTATAAGAATGACGTGGATACGGGTGTGACTGGGTCGACGTATACTATTCCATCGGATAGTCCGGCGAATACTCCGATTCGGGTTGTGGCGGCTGCGACTAAAGCTAATTATGTGTCAGCGACTGTTTCGGCGACGGTGTCGACGGTGAATGGGACTATGACTGGTGGTGGTGTGGGTGTTACTGGGTCTAGGTGGGCTGGTACGCTGGTGACGGCGTCGTCGGCGTTGAGTAGTTTTAGTCCGTCGGCGCAGGATGTCACATATAAGTGGTATAAGGGTACAGTGAGTGAGCCGAATAGGGTGGGTGATGGTTCGACTTACTTGATTCCTGCGACTACTGAGGTCGGTACGGCGTTTACAGTGGTGGCGACGGGGTCGCGGACTGGTTATAATAATCTTGCTGTATCGAGTTCCTTCCAGACGGTGGTTGGTGAGGTTAGTGGGGGTAGTGTGACGGTGTCGGCTGAGGGGGGTGGGGTGTGGGCTGGGACGCGGATTAGTGCCTCGGTTGGTGGTTATAGTCCGGCGGGTGGGTCGGTGGTGTGGGCGTGGTATGAGTATAAGGATGGGGCGGGTGTTGGTTCGGTGTTGTCTGATGAGGCGAGTTTCGATATTCCTGAAACGGCTCGGTTTGGGGATCAGTATCTTTGTGTGGCGACGGTGTCTGTTCCGGGTTATGGGCCGCCGGCGCTGCCTCCGGTCGCGTCGGTGGCGACGGGCTCGCTGGGAGGGGGGTCCGTCAAAGTCGATGGCGCCAGGTGGCCCGGTACGGTATTGACGGCTGCGGTAGCCGATTTTTCGCCGGCGGCGACGGGTGCTACTTACACGTGGTATGAGGGTGTGGGTACCGGGGGTACGGAGTTGGGTACGGGTGCGACTTATCTGATTGATAGTTGGCGGCCGGTCGGTTGGAGGGTCACGGTTGAGGCGGTGGCGACTCGCGCGGGCTATGAGCCGGTAGCGAAACAGGAGACTGTGACGGTGGCGGAGGGGAGTATTGGCGGTGGAACACTAAACGTGACGGGTAGTTCGTGGGCCGGCCAGACAATGAGCGCTGAGGCGTCCGGGTTCTCGCCGCCGGCGGATTCGGTGACATATCAGTGGTATGTGGGCGGCGATGCCGAGGGAGAGAAGTTTGGCCCGGCGGGCGCGTCACTGGTGATTCCCGCAAAGGCGCCCGAGGGGCAGCAGTATACGGTG
>JAISBQ010000405.1 GCA_031266115.1 Bifidobacteriaceae bacterium | reverse complement strand
GCAAGACCACCCTGGTCAACCTGCTGGAGCGGTTCTACGAACTGGGCGGCGGGGCTATCCGGCTCGACGGCGTGGACGTGCGGGCGATGGAGCGCGGCGGGTTGCGGCGCCACATCGGCATGGTGCTCCAGGACACGTGGCTGTTCAACGGGACCATCTACGAGAACATCCGCTACGGCCGGCTGAACGCAAGCCGCGAGGAGGTGTTGGCGGCGGCGAAGGCCACCTATGTGGACCGGTTTGTCCACCACCTCCCGGACGGCTACGAGACCGTCATCGATGAGGAAGGGTCCAACGTGTCCGCGGGCGAGAAGCAGCTGCTGACCATCGCGCGCGCGTTCCTCGCCGATCCGGCGATCCTCATCCTCGACGAGGCCACGAGCTCGGTCGACACCCGCACGGAGGTGCTGGTCCAAAAGGCCATGGGCAAGCTCCGCGTGGGGCGCACGAGCTTCGTCATCGCCCACCGGCTGTCCACCATCCGCGATGCCGACACCATCCTCGTGATGGAGCACGGCGCCATCGTCGAACAGGGGAACCACTCCACGCTCATGGCGGCCGATGGCGCCTACGCCAAGCTCTACAACAGCCAGTTCGCAGGGGCGGCGGTGGAAGGGTAGGCGCGCTCATCATCCAGCGGCGACATGGGCGCCATCGGCGGCACGTCAGGGAAGAGGCATACGGATCGTACCGTCCGGCAACGCGCACACCGGTGCAAGGGCGACGGGGATGCCCATGTGATCGGCCTGGTCACAGGTGAGCTGCTGGAAGTTGACCACCTCGGTCCACGTCCCGTCGATCTGCTTTTGGATCGAGATGGAGCCGCCGCCGCTCGCGAGGTACGCGTCCGGCTTGTAGGTGGTTCCGCAGCCGGCGTCTAGCTTGATCCATTGAGTCCCCGCTGCGTCCATCGCCCCAGTCATGTATCGCCACGCGACAAGCGACGTGATGGCCGTGGGGTCCTTCAAGGCGCCCTTGCTCGGATCGGCTTTGGACCGGGCCTTGGCGTACTTGGTGACGCTCGCGACGCACTTGGCCGTCTCGGCCTCGACAACGCTCCGGACAATGGTGCCGCTCTTGATCGTGGTGGTCCGCGTCGCGGACATCACCGGCTTGGTGGTTGACGTGCCCGCCACCCTCGCCCGGAATTGGGTCTTGGAGCTGAACGGCAGCACGAACTTGGCGACGCCTTTCTTGTTCGTGTCGTCGGTCGCGACGGTGGTCCACGAGGTTCCCACGATCTTGCGTTGCAACTCCACGGTCACCAAGCTCGCGCGCTTGGCGTCCCGTGTGGTCGTCACAACTGCTTTGACCTTGACGTATTCGCCGGTCGCGGCGCTCTTGGGTGCGGTCAGGGTCAGCGTGTAGGGCGACGGCGCCACCTGGACGGCGCTGTAGGCACCGGCCACGGGGACGACCATCACGCTGAGGGCGGCGATGGCCGTCGCCGCGGCGACGGTGAGCGTCTTGCTGGTGAATCTCATGGCATGTCCTCTTGTCGCGCTCCCCGGCGATGGATAATCCGCTGCCGCAAGGAACGGCGAGCGAGTTGGCCGACAACACCGAAGGCACCCCAGACGCACCAGTGCATCCAGGTCATGTGTCCACGGGCTGTCAGCATACTCCCAGGCTGCGAGCGTGCCCGGAGCGCGACCAGGCCACACCCGGTGGGGTCTGGGGATGAGCGGGAGCGGGGCGAATCTCTAGGGCAGGGGCAGGCGGATGGTGCCGTCCGGCAGTGTGCAGACCGGCGCCAGGTCGAGGGGGATGCCCGCGTGGTCGGCCTGATCACACATGAGTTGCTGGTAGTTGATCACTTCGGTCCACTTCCCGTTGACCTTCCTCTGGATCGAGATGGACCCACCGCCGCCCGCCAGGTACTCGTCTGGCTTGTAGCTGGTTCCGCAGCCGGTGTCGAACTTGATCCAGTCGACGCCGCCAGTCATCCCCGAGGTATAGATGGGGCTGCCCTCGCCGATGCGAGACCTGATCGCGGTCGGATCCTTCAACGTGCCGACATCGTTGCCGTGAGTCTTGGCGTCGGCGGCCCGATCCTTAGCGAGTTTGCGCACGATCTTGACGCACGTGGCGGTCTCGGACTCCGCGAAGGCGCGGATTGTGGCGCTGCCCTTGACTTGCGTGGTCTTGGCCTTGGACGTGATGCCTTGGGTGGTCGACGTTGCCGCCACCTTCACCCGATACTGCGTCTTGGAGCTGAACGGCAGCAAGAAGGTAGCTGTGCCCTTCTTGTCGGTGTCGTCGGTCTCGACGGTGGTCCACGACGTGTCCACGATCTTGCGCTGCAGCTGGACCGTGACCAAGCTGGCGCGCTTGCCAGTCGCTGTGGTCTTCACGACAGCCTTGATGCTGACGTACTCCCCGAGCGAGGCTGTCCCCGGTGCAGTCAGGGTCACCGTGTAGGGCGACGGCGCCGCGTGGGCCGCGGCCACCGGCACGGCCAGCGCGCCGAGTGCAGCAACAGCGGTCACCGCGGTCAGGGTGATGGTCTTGGTGGCGAATCTCATGAGATGTCCTTTCACTGGGCCCCCTACCGGTGACTAACACACCCCCTGCAGGGAGGGGGGAGCAGGTTGGCCGACAACATTGGCGGGCACCCCAGACGCACCAATGCGTCCAAGTCATGTGCCCAAGGGCTACCAGGGTACTCCCAGGTAGCCCGCGCACCGGCGAGCGTGAGCAGGCGACACACGGTCGAATTCGGAGAGCCGAGCGGTGCGGTCCCGGTCGCCGTGCGCGACGGCGTAAGACGCGTCGAATCGGCGCCGGCGATCCTCGAGGCGTGGTAGCTTGCTCGCGCCTTCGCGCGTCGAGGACGGGTGCTGGGTGACGGGGGACCGGCGGACACGGCGGTCGGGTCAAAGCGAGGTCGAGGGTGTTAGAGCGCGTCATCGATGGGGATGATCCCCGGCTGGAGGTCTTCACGCGCCTCAAGGATGTCTCTTTGCGCCGACGTATTGAGCCGGAGCAGGGGCTGTTCATGGCGGAGAGTGCGGAGGTGATCGGCCGAGCGCTTGATGCCGGCCTCCGGCCCCGTTCACTTCTCCTCGCCGAACCGGTTGTGCCGACTCTGACATCCCTCATCACCCGGATCAACCCGGCGGTCCCCGTCTACGTGGGGACTTACGAACTCCTACGGTCCATCACCGGCTTCCACCTGCATCGTGGGGTCCTGGCTGCGATGACCCGCCCTGCCCTGCCCAGCGTGGAGTCGCTCCTCAGGGGTGCGGCCCCGCTCGCGACGCCGGGTGCGCCG
>JAISBQ010000400.1 GCA_031266115.1 Bifidobacteriaceae bacterium | reverse complement strand
GAGGGCCAGCCCCAGGGAGTGCCAGCGCTGCTGCCCCACCAACCGGGGTCAGCCTGCGGGTCCCTCACCGGGTCGCAACCAGGGTGTGCTCTAGGCTGTGACCGTGGCAGCACAAGGCCGTGAACGGGGCGAGGAGGGGGCGGGTAGAGCGCCAGTGGTGAATGTCGCCAACGCGTTGACCATCGCCCGCCTGGTTCTTGTGCCCGTCATCGCGCTCGTCCTTGGGTACCACGCCGGCACCGACGCCATGGCACGATACATTGCGGCCGCCCTGTTCACCGTGGCCTCACTCACGGATCACTGGGATGGGCACTTGGCGCGGTCCCGGAACCTCGTGACCACCTTCGGCAAGGTGGCCGACCCGATCGCCGACAAGGCGCTGACGCTCGTCACCCTCGCCGTCCTGTCGTCGATGGGCGCCCTGTCGTGGTGGGTGACGGGGATCATCGCCTTCCGGGAGGTCGGGGTCACAGTTCTTCGGTTCGCGGTCATCAAGTACGCCGTGATCCCTGCCTCCATGGGAGGCAAGATCAAGACCGTCACCCAGATTCTCGCCATCGGCCTGTACATCCTGCCCATCGCGTGGGTGTGGCTCGCGCTGGTGGCGCAGATTTTCATGATCGTGGCCGTCGCCTTGACCATCGCGACAGGAGCCGAGTACGCATTCCAGGTGGCCACCATTGTGGCCGCGGCGCGCGCCAGCCGGGTCAGCGCGCTGAAGGGAGCGTGACATGGCATCGAAGCGACAGAAGGACACCGAACCGAGCGATTCTCAGCGGGCCGCGGTGATCGTCGGCCTGCTGAAGGCCCATGGCCTGCGGATTTCGACCGCCGAATCGCTGACGGGGGGACTTGTGGCGGCGGCCTTCGTCTCGGTCCCCGGAGCCTCAGATGTGTTCGATGGTGCAGTGGTCGCCTACACCCATGAACTGAAGTCGCGCCTGCTCGGTGTCAACGCCGAATGGCTCGCTACGCACGGTGCCATCAACTCCCGTGTGGCCGAGGATATGGCCACCGGCGCGCGCCAGCTCTTCGGATCTGCCGTAGCCATTGGGACCACCGGTGTCGCCGGCCCTGCATCCGCCGATGGCGTCCTGCCCGGCACCGCCTATATCGCCGTGTCCATCGCAGGCCAAGACATCGCCGTGCGTGCCGTCCGTCTCAAGGGCGGTCGCAGCCGGGTGCGCGGCCGCGTTGTCGCGCGGGCGTTGGAGCTGTGCGAAGCAGCGTTGCGACAGATTCCGGTTCCAGGTGAGGGGTACGACGAGGTTGGCCGCTTCGCCTGACTGGGGTGAGCCGCAGGCTGGCGGCGCGGGCCGTCATCGTCGGTCCGCTCGCAGCGAACACATGCACGATCGTGTGCGGGAACAATCGGTGAACGAGTCGTGTTGTGCCTACCGATGAACACGAAAACAGCACCCCAGACCTTTGAGACCACCGCGCGGCGCGGGGCCGAGGGACCCCAGGAACACCGCGGCCGGCCGGCCGTCCGCGTCGGCGGCGCCAGCCCGATGCGTACCATCGCCTCTGTCGCGGGACCCCGTGACGATGTGGGGCGCCGGCCCGAAAAACCCAAGATCCTCTTGATGCGAGGCGAACTTGGTGACGTGTTGCGAACGGCTCGGCATCGTCAACAAAAGACGTTACGGGACATCTCTGAAGCGGCGCGTGTCTCCCTCGGGTATCTGAGCGAGGTTGAGCGCGGCCACAAGGAGGCCTCGTCCGAGCTGCTCGCCTCGATCTGTGACGCACTCGATATGCCGCTGTGGGAGACCCTGCGCGAGGTGGCTGATCGTATGGCCGCCGCCGAGGGGATCGATCCCCGCGGGCAGGACCACCGTCGGCGTCAACGCCTGGCTCTCGTCCGCTAGACACATTCGCGGTGCCGGCTACATCACTCTGGCTGGCACCTCGGACAATAGAACGCGGGCCGGTCCATGGGTGGCAATCCGACCCGCATCACGTCGATAGGGGTACGGCAGCGGCGGCACGGGAGGTGCTCGCGGCCGTGAGCCAGGGTGGTGAACCCTCGGCGTGTGTCCCCGGTCGCGGTGCCCGTCCGGGCGCGGACAGAGCGCCAGAGCAATTCGCGGATGTGACGCATCAGGCCAGACGGATCGGGGACCAGATCCGAGGCGCGGCCCGGGTGGACCTGCCACGCGAACAGCCCCTCGGCGAGATAGATGGTTCCGATCCCCGCCACCACCGTCTGATCGAGGAGGGTCGCCCCGATGGGCCGGCTCCCCTCAGCGTGGATGGCCTGCCCGGCGCGATCGGCGTCGAAATCGTCCGCCATGATGTCTTGACCGAGGTGCCCCACGAGCGTGCGCATGTCGCGGGTACGGACAAGATCAGCCATGCCCAGCTTGTGTCCGATGGCGGCCCACTCCTCGGTGACCAGCACCGCCCGTGATGTCCATCGGTGGGCGCGGGAGCTGGCCGTGGGGCGCCCGCCTGCCGCGCGTTCGATGTAGTAGGTGCCGTCCATACGCAGGTGCGTTCGCAGGGTGCGTCCGTCATCGATGTGCATGAGGATGTGCTTGCCGTAGGCCTCGACTGAGGTCACCGTGCGGCCAGCGAGGTCGATGCCCCCCAGGGTGGGCCACCGGAGCAGGGTGTAGGTGAGCGGGGTTCCGGTCAGCACCATGTCGAGCCGGCGGACCACACGCCGGACAAAGTCACCCTCAGGCACATCTCCAAGGCTACAGTGCAGGACTTTAGGCCCCATTTCGGGCGTCTCGCCTCGCTAAAGTGCACCGGGGCGGCCACTGTCGGCCGCTCTCTCGCCCCTGAAGGAGCCCCATAGTGAAAGCGCTTGTGTACAACGGCCCGGGCTCTCCCTCCTGGGAGACCATTCCCGATCCGGCCATCGAAGATTCATCGGACGTCATCGTCCGTGTCGACACCACCACCATCTGCGGTACAGACCTGCACATCCTCAAAGGCGATGTGCCGTCCGTCAAGCCCGGCACCGTGCTCGGGCATGAGGCGATCGGCACCGTCGTCGACAAGGGTTCGGGGGTGACGTCTCTCGACCTCGGCGACCGCGTCATCGTCTCGTGCATCACTTCGTGTGGGTCATGCCAGTACTGCCGCAAGCCGATGCCGTCGCACTGCCTGGCATTCGACTCGACCGGATGGGTGCTCGGCAACCTCATCAACGGTACGCAGGCCGAGTATGTCCGCCTCCCGTACGGACAGAACTCGACCTACAAGCTGCCCGAGGGCATGGATGACGCGCAGGCACTGTTCCTCTCCGACATCTTCCCGACCGGTTTCGAGATGGGTGTGCGCTACGGCCGCGTCACCCCCGGCGATGTTGTTGCCGTGGTGGGCGTTGGCCCTGTGGGCCTCGCGGCCGTCGCGACCGCCGGACTCTACGGCGCATCGAAGGTCATCGCCGTGGGGCGCACGCGTCCGCGCATCGACAAGGCGCTGGAAATGGGCGCGACACATGGTGTCTCGACCAACGATCCGGACTGGTTCGACACCGTCATGGGCCTGACCGACGGCTTGGGTGTCGATGTCGCCATTGAGGCTGTCGGCGTGCCGCACACGCTCGATCAGGCATTCCGGCTCGTCCGCCCGGGCGGGCACGTCGCGAACGCCGGCGTCCATGGCACGAGCTTCTCGCTGCCCATCAACGATCTGTGGATTCAGAACATCACCTTCACCACCGGCCTGGTGGACACGGTGACCATCCCGATCCTCATCGACTTGATCAAGGCCGGGCGCATCCATCCAGAAGCCATGGGCACGCACCACTTCGCGATGGACAACATGCTCGAGGCCTACGAGATCTTCTCCGAGGCCTCCAAGCACAACTGCCTCAAGACCGTCATCACCCACTGAGGCGATCCGGATTCACCGCTCGGGGGCGGGGCCGCGTGGCGGCCTCGCCCCCGACGTGTGTCGGCTGCAGGCGGCGAGTTGAGCGTTTGGGACGTAGATCCGGGGGTTTGGGGACTCCAACGCTCAACTCGAACAGTGTGCGGTGTGGATGGCACTTCCGGCGTGACCCGCTGGCACTGTCGGTCTCGGGTGCTGATCCGTCCGTATAGCCTTGGGGCGGAAAGGGACTGGGCGATGGATGTGGCGGGGGGCGGGCGCGTGACCGGGCGGCAGTGGAGGGTGCGCCGGTTCATGCCGACGGACGAGCGGTTCGCGTTCATCCTCGCCGTGGAGCGCACCGAGGTTGGCTTGACCATTGAGGACCTTGCCGCGCTATCCGGTGTGGACGCCCAGGCCATCCGCGACGCCGAAGCCCGGAGCATTCACCTGAGCGCCGGTGAGGCGAGGGCGCTGTTCGCCGTCCTGGATGTCGAGCCGCTGGTCCTGCCGATCTCGCTGGCAAGGCACTCGGAATGACCACACTTCACGCCTGGCTCGAAG
>JAISBQ010000332.1 GCA_031266115.1 Bifidobacteriaceae bacterium | reverse complement strand
CCGGTTCCCGAGTGGGACGAGATCGCGTTCACTGAGGGCGACCTGGAGGCACTCCTGTGGGTCACCCGCCTGGTTGACGACCAGGTGGTCGACGGCACCACCGAAGCGGCCCTGCTGCGGGGTATTTCGCACACAGTCGAACGCCTCGTGTGGTGGGAATTCCAGGCCCTCGTCGACGATGTCGCCCAGCGCCTCAAGCTGGACGACATTTCGGCGCGCCTCGTGGTCCTCGATCGGATCGCCGATCTGGCGGGCGTCCTGGAGAAACAGATGGTCTTCGCTTGGAGGCGGCACCTGGCGACGACGATCCGCTGGGTCGGCAAGCGGTTGGCCGAGGTGCCGCCCGGACACGGGCAGGTCGGCCCGCTGCCGTTGACGCGGGCGGTTGGGTTCGCTGATCTGGTCGGATACACGGGGGTGTCGAAGTCTCTCGATGCCCAGGGCCTGGCGGACCTGATCCAGAGCTTCGAGGCAACCGCGGCGGACATCGTCACGTGGCATGGTGGACGCGTCGTCAAGGCGATCGGCGACGCGGTGATGTTCACGACCGGCGACGCCGCGTCCGGCGCGGCCCTTGCTCTGGACCTGGCCGAGTCCATCGGCAGGGATTCGGCGACGCCGCCCGTGCGGGTCGCCATGGCGTGGGGCGGGGTGTTGGAGCGGTTCGGCGACGTGTTCGGCCCCACCGTGAACCTCGCGGCTCGCCTCGCGGAGGTCGCCCATTCCCGCGAGGTCGTGATCGACGAGGGCACCGCGGCCGCTCTGGGCGGTGTGGCCACATTCCGCACCGTTCCCATGGCGGTGTTCCGGGCAGCCGGCATCGGTGAGGTAGCACCGTATCGCCTGGTTAGAGCCTAATTCCGCCAGGACGGATTTCGAGCCGACGGCCGGGAGCGCCGCTGCGTCATCGTCGGGCGGCGTGTTGAGGATCGCACCACGCGAGTTATCCACAAGTGCCGTTGTCCACAGGTTGGCGGAGCCTGGTCGGCATCGACCGATGGCGGGGGATTAGCGTCGCTGCCCGGTACCGGACGACCCGTCCGGCCCCGAAAGCCGACGAGGAGGCCGCTTGTGAGACACAGAAGTCCGCGAGTGTTTGCCACCGTCCGCGGCGACGGGACAGGGGAGGTCGTGATTGGCGGGCGCACCGTGCCCATTGAGGGCGGCGACCTGGCCGAGGCTGGGAGGCTAGCGGTGGAGGTCGCCGCCGCGCGCGCCGCCCAGGTGGGACGTCCGGTGCGTATGGCGGCCACGTCCCCCGCGGGCACCCGCTTGGTGGTGGTCCATCCCGACGGTCGTCTGACACCCGACGATGACGCCTCCCGCCGTCCGCGCACCTCCGTCCTCCTGGCCGCGGGAGTGCTGACGGTGTTGCTCGTGCTCGGAGGATGGATGGCACTGCGAGCCTCACCGCCGGGCCGGGCGAGCCAGGATCCGCCGGTGCCGCCGGCAGGCCAGTCGTCATCTGGCTCGCCCGTGGCGGTGGACCCAGCCGACGGGGGACCGGATGGGCCGGAGCCCGTGGGCGAACCCGACGGCGCGATGCCGGTGTCTAAGAGTTCAGCGTCGCCGAACCCGCTGGGTGGCGCGACGGACGAGAGCCCGATTCCTGTGCCGCCTGGCACCAGCGCGCCGGACGGCGCAGAGCCATCCGCTAACGCGCCCTTGCCCGAGGGGCCAGCCGGCGGTGTCGCTGAGGTGGTGGCGCCGGAGCCGGTCCCTGTGCCCGAGGGGTCAGCCAGCAGCGCCCCAGAGGTGGTGGCGCCGCCGGAGCCGGCCTGGACGCCCGAGGTATCGACCGATGCCCCGCAGCCCACGGCGGCGCCGACCGCGAAGCCCCGTTCGAGCGGCGCCACAGCGCACGCCCCGGCGAAGGGACGCACCGGCGCCAGCAGGCAATCCGGCGGCGCGGGACGTGCCCCAGCCCGTCCAGATTCGTCCGCCAAGGGATTTGTGCTGTGGCAGGAAGAATAGCGAATCCGCCCTCTATGAGAGTCTCAAGAAAAGGACACGACACCATGATTCCCACACCCAGCCAAAGAATCCGCGCGTGGATAGCGCGAGCTGTGACGGCGGCCTTGGCGGTGACCGGGATGGCTGCGACAAGTGCGGTCTCGGCACACGCTGACGAGTTTTCGACGAGTTCCTATTCGGTGAGTTGGACAAACTCCTATGGAGGTAGGTCCGAGCTGCTGGTGGGGCCGCTCCACAAAGCCGGAGACAAATGGTTCACCTTCAAGGGCGAAACCGTGAGCATCACCTACCGTGCCCTCGGTCTATATCCCAACACGGCATATAACTTGAGTTGCTCGTCGAGGTTCGGAAGCGGCGTGTCTCGCAACGGTACGTCGAACTACGACCAGGGGGTCACCGTCGCCATGACCTCGACCACAGAGGGTGCCACCGACGGATGGATCACCTGCGTGGCCCGTGACCCCAATGGCAGTGTGGCTAAGGAATTCTCGTGGACGGTCACGCCGCTGTCACTGACACCCTTCATCTCCAGCCAGCTCACCGGTGGCGGAACATACAAGGTAGCCGCCGACGTTGCGGGGAGCTTCAACTATAGCCACCTGACGTATTTTCCCTATACGTGGCCCACACACTCCTGGAGCGTTTCGCCGGTCAACTCCGCCAACACGTTCACCACGAATGATCGCACATATAGGTTCATCGGCAGGGTTCCGGGGACCTACACCATTACCGCCAGAGTATCTGGCGGCAAGGACGATCCCCGTACGGTGCTGACCAATGCGACTATCGTGGTCACCGCGGGCGACGCGGCCAGCATCGCGATGGAACCGAAGAAAGCCGAGCCGCGTCGGGGTGAAACGGTCATCTACACCATTGTGGCGAAGGACGCGGCGGGAAACACCATCACCTCGAACGGATCCGACTTCTTTGTGAGCTCATCTCATGCGGATGATGCTGCGGTTCCCGGCGGCGTGAAGTTCGGATCGACCACCGGGCGGAGGACAGTCACCGCGTCCTACCAGGGCATCAAGGCGACCAAGGACATCGACGTCTTCGGTCAACCGGTGGTTGAGGCCATGGACGCCCAGACAGTGGCGGCGGGTGAGACGGCGCAAGGGCGGATCGTTGTCGATGCCTATCCCACGGATGTCGCCGTCACCTGCGCCGCTCCTTCGGATCTGACGACGTTGACATGGTCGGGGCCGGCGTTCACGGTCCATCCCACCACGGCGGGAACACATCAGGCGATGTGTGTTCCAACGAACACTGTCGGAGCTGGGAAGACTTTCGCGTTGACGGTGGACGTCAAGCCCGCGCGACCTGCCGTGCTGCTGATCGATCAAGCGGAGACGAGTCAGCCGGTGAGAGAGCCGCTGGCGTTGACGTGGGGAGCGGAGGATGCGTACGGCAACGCCACGGATACCTCCGGCCTCAAGCTGTCCGCGATGTCCTCCTCAGATGGCGCCGACGCGATCGACCTGGCGAGCGGCACGGTGACGCTGAGCGGGCCAGGGGCGCGCATCATCACGATACGCACTATCGATCAGGTCACCGGGAAGGCCGTGACGGGCAAGGCCATTGTCACCGGCGTCGACTCCTCGCTCCCGGCCGGCGCGGGTGATGCGGGTGAGACGGGAAGTCCCGGAGACGATGGCACCACGGGCGGGTCGGATGACGACGACACGGGCACCACAGGCGGGTCAGGCGACGCCGGCGGGTCGGACAACAAGGGCAATACCGGCGGGTCGGGAAATGCCAGTGGATCGGGTAACACCGGCAACACGAGTGGATCGGGTCACGGCGGCGGGTCGGGCAACACCGGCACCACGGGCGGATCGGGCAACACCGGCGGGTCAGGCAACGTTGGTGCCGTTGCTGGCGGCGGTGCGAGCGACGCCGGAGCGTCAGATGCCGGGGCGATCCCCGGGATGTCCCGCGATGTGGCGCGCATGCTGGTGCCGGTCCCCTCGGGTGATTCCGGGGTGATCGCGACCGGAACCACGATGGGTGTGCCCGTGGGGATAGCCCAGGCTCCCGCCCAGGTGACGTACCAGTGGTACAGGGCGGGCAAGGCGATCACCGGTGCGACGGGCGCCACCTACAAGATCAAGGCTTCCGACGCCGGTCGGAAGCTGACTGTCAAGATCACTCGGACGCTTGGTGGGGCGACCGAGACGTTCTCGCTGCACGCGATCACCGTCCCGAAGCTTGCCGCGAAGATCAAGCTCTCACCGAAGATCAGGGCCGGGCGCCCCGCGGTGGTGGTCAAAGTGACGGCCCAGGGGGTATCGCGTCCCACGGGCACGGTGATTGTCAAGGCCGCCGGGCAACGCAAGAAGGTGACGCTCAAACCCGAACAGAAGGGCAAGGTGTCGGTCACCCTGACCAAGCTGCCTCGTGGCAAGACCACCTCGATCAAGGTCGTCTACCGCGGCAACACGCAGATCAAGGCCAAGACGGCCAAAGCGAAAGGGCTGTGGAAGTAGGCAGCGTGCCATCCGCGCCGAGTCCCCGGTGGTCCGGCCGCCCCTTCCCCGGTGGTCCGGCCGGCCTGGTCATCGCCCCATGCTGTCCAGGTCACCGCGGAACGGAACCCGCTAGTCAGCGAGTCCCTACAGTGGGCTGACGCCGAGTGGCCGGCCCACCAGGGACTCGGCGCGGATGGCCAGCGCCTGAGCGATCGCCGTGATGGCCACGGCAGCGGGCGAGTCAGGCGCCGCGACCACCACGGGTTTGCCGGTGTCTCCGCCCTCCCGCAGTGCCATGTCAAGAGGGATCTGGCCGAGCAACGGCACCGGTGCCCCCAGCGCCGCAGACAGGTCGGCGGCGACCGATGCCCCCCCGCCTTTCCCGAACAACTCCATTCGCGAACCATCGGCCTGGGTGAGCCACGACATGTTTTCGATGACCCCGGCAACTCGCTGACGGGTCTGAAGCGCCATCGCGCCGGCGCGCCCCGCCACATCGGCCGCCGCAGGTTGGGGGGTGGTGACGATGACGATCTCGGCACTGGGCAGCATCTGCGCCACGGACAGCGGAACGTCCCCGGTCCCGGGGGGTAAATCGAGCAGCAGGACGTCAAGATCCCCCCAAAACACGTCCGTGAGGAACTGTTGGATCACCCGGTGCAGCATGGGCCCACGCCAAACCACGGGTTGACCTTCCGGCACCAGCATCCCCATCGAGATCACCTTGATGCCGGCCACCACGGCGGGCAGGATCATGTCGTCCACCTGGGTCGGTTCGCCATCGGCGCCCATCATCCGAGGGATGGAGAACCCGTACACATCGGCATCGATCACCCCCACGCGAAGACCTCGGCCGGCTAGCGCGAGGGCGAGGTTGGCCGTGACCGTGCTCTTGCCGACACCGCCCTTGCCGGAGGCGATCGCGAACACCCTGGTGGTCGAGCCAGGTTGGGCAAAGGGAATCTCGCGGTCACTCCCGCCGCCGCGCAGCTTGGCGCGCAGCGCCTCCCGCTCGGCCGCCGTCATCGGCCGTGTGGTCACCTCCACCGAGGTGACGCCGTCCAGGGCAGCGAGCGCATCGCGGGCGCCGCCCACCAACTCGTCGCGGAGCGGACATGCCGCCACGGTGAGCCTGATCTCGGCGTGAACCGCACCGCCATCGTCGATCTCCAGGTCGCCCACCATGTCCAGATCGGTGACGGGACGGCGAATCTCGGGGTCAATGACGTGTGACAAGGCGTCGAGCAGTTCGCTCGGAGAGGGAATTGGCATGGCCCCTATGGTAGGTGCGTGGTGGCGCCTCAGTCGTCGGCGTCGGGATCGCGCAACTCCTCCAGCAGGTCGCGCAACTCGGAGCGGACAAAATCGCGGGTGGCGACATCGGCCATCGCGAGGCGCAGCGCCGCCACCTCGCGGGCCAAGTATTCGGTGTCGGCGAGGTTGCGCTCAGCCGTCACGCGGTCCTGTCCGAACGACGCACGGTCCCGGTCATCCTGGCGGTTTTGCGCCAACAAGATGAGCGGCGCGGCGTAGGACGCCTGAAGAGACAGCATGAGCGTCAAAGCGGTGAACCCGTTGGTCGCCGAATCGAACCGCCACGCCCCGGGCGCCAACGTATTCCATGCCAGCCAGACCAAACAGAACATGGTCATGTAGATGAGAAACCGAGGTGTGCCCATGAAGCGGGCAATCCCCTCGGCCGCCGGCCCAAACACGTCGTGGCGCGGCCGGGCAAACGGCCACACCCGGCGGCGCGACTCCTTGGGTTGATCCAGCCGCTCAGCCATCGCCGCCCCCCATCGACCGGTCCGTGACATCGTCGTCGCCGATGCGCCAGTCGTCCGGCAGGAGATGGTCCAGGACATCGTCCGCACTCACGGCCCCGAGAAGCCGCCGCTCGGAATCCAGCACCGGCAGCACGGTCAGGTTGTAGGTGGCGAGGAGCCGGGTGACCTTGCCAAGCGGATCGCCGGGTTCAAGGGCCGGCGCATCCACGTCGATGATGCCGCCGATGGCGCGATGCGGCGGTTCGCGGAGCAACCGCTGGAAATGGGCCACCCCGATGAACCGCCCGGTCGGGGTCTCGGTGGGTGGGCGCGTCACAAACACCAGCGAGGCCAGGGCTGGGCTGAGTTCTTGGCGGCGGATGGCCGCCAGGGCGCTCGCGATTGGGGCCTCGGGGCCCATGACCACCGGCTCGGTGGTCATCAACCCTCCAGCCGTCTCCTCGCCATAGGCGAGCAGGCGGCGCAAATCACGGGCATCATCGGGTTCCATCCGCTCCAACAGCGCAGCCGCCTGGGCCGCCGGCAGCTCCTGGATGAGGTCCGCTGCGTCATCGGGATCCATCGCCTCCAGGACATCGGCGGCGCGAGCCAGGGGGAGGGCCGAGAGCAGCTCGATCCGGATAGCTTCGGCCGATTCCTGGACGATGTCCGCGAGCCGTTCATCGTCCAACGCGGTCGCCACCTCGATACGGCGGGTGGAGGGCATCTCCTGAAGGAGGTCCGCGACATCGGCGGGCTTGAGACCATCCAGGGAGGCGACCAACGAGCGGACGGACTGGGCGCCATCGTCCCCCGCCAGGTCGGACACGTCTCCGACATCCACCAGTTCCGTCTGTCCGCGCCGCCGCAACTGCAACGGCCCGGCCGCCTGCGCATCGAATCTCACGAAAAGCTGCGAGATCTCCCAATCGCCGCGCACGGTCTGCTCAATCGCCACGTCCTCAATGGTGACGCTGTCCCCGTCGCGCAGCCGCACACGCCTATCCACCAGCTCGCTCAGGACGGATGTCTCACCCGGGCGCTGCGAGAAGCGCCGCATATTGACCAGACCGGTGGTGAGCACCTGGCCCGCTTCGATGCTGGTCACTCGCGTGAAGGGAACGAACACGCGGCGTTTGCCGGGAACTTCGACCACGAGCCCCACCGCCCGCGGCCTGCCCTTGGGCACGATGAGTGCCACGACGTCGCGCGCCCACCCCACCCGATCGCCAATCGGATCGAACACCTGAGTGCTCGCCAGGCGCGCCACGAAGATGCGGGTCGTTGTCCTGGTCACCGCCCCACCCTATGACCCTGCCCATATCCGCGCCATCCATTCTTCGATGGCGTCTGCGCGACGGGGCAAGTCCGCCGAGAGGTTCACATTGCCGTCGGCAGTGATGAGGACATCGTCCTCGCACCTGGCGCCAATTCCACGGTATTCCGCCGGCACGGCCAGGTCCTCAAGCTTGAAGTAGATACCGGGCTCGATGGTGAAGACCATGCCGGGCTCCAAGACTCCGTCGAGGTACAACTCCGCGCGTGCGCGGGCACAATCGTGAACGTCCAGACCCAAGTGGTGGGAGGTGCCGTGGACCATCCAGCGCCGGTGTTGCTGTCCTTGAGGAGTGAGCGATTCGGCCGCGCCCACCGGCAGCAGGCCCCACTCGGCGAGCCTCTCGGCGATGACCACCATGGCCGCCTCGTGGACCTCTCGGAACCGGTTGCCGGGACGGGCGGCGGCGAAGGCGGCATCGGCGGCGTCCACCACGGCCTCCCAGACACGGCGCTGCACCGGCGAATACCGCCCGCTCACCGGGATCGTGCGGGTGATGTCCGCGGTGTACAGGGAGTCGACCTCCACCCCGGCGTCCAGGAGTAGCAGTTCGCCCGAGCGAACCCGGCCCGTATTCGCGGTCCAATGCAAGGTGGTGGCGTGAGGACCGGCCGCCGCGATGGTGTCGTATCCGGTCCCATTGCCCTCGATTCTTGCGCCCGCCTCGAACGCCGCCTCGACCACCCGCTCGCCCCGGTCCTCGCCTTGGGCGCGAGGCAGCGCCTGAACCACGCGTTCGAACCCCCGGATGGTGGCGTCTACGGCCAAGCGCAATTGGGCGACCTCGTGGACGTCCTTGATCAGGCGCAGTTCGCTTGTGGCTTCGTCCAGTGCGTCATCGTCGCTGAGGGTCGAGCCGCCCGGAGCGGACGATGCCGGCAGGCCGGCCTGAGCGCGAATCTCATCGACCATTTCGGTCGCCGCCTGATCCGCTGAGCGGATCACTCGCAGGGCGACAGCGCCAGGACCGGCGTCTTTGGCGAGCGCATCGCGCAACGAGTCGAGATGCTCGGTGCGAATGCCCGTCGCCGTGGCGATCTCGGCAAGGGTCGGGCGTCGGCCCACCCAGAATTCGCCGTACCGTGCATCGGCGTAGAACTCAGAGGTGTCCTTGCCGGAGGCGGGCCGGATGTACAGCACGGCCTCGTGTGACGGGGAGGGGGGAGTAGCGGCCGGGTCGTGTGTGGCGGACCGGCCGGCGTCGGCAGGTGCGGCGGCGTCGGTAGTGGTGTGGACGCTGTGGTCGGTGGTCGGCGTCGCGCCGGTGGCGAGGCCGATGTTGGGCTGGGTGTGGACGGCATCGTCGGTGGGCGACGCCGCAGAGGCGCCGGTGTCGGGAGAGGAGGGAACGGCATCGTCGGCGGGGGCTAACGGGTGGAGGACCAAGACGGCGTCCGGTTCCTCGTCGGTGCCCAGGCCCGTCAGGTGCGCGAAGGTGGAATGGGGTCGGAAGCGATAGTCGGTGTCGTTGGAGCGCCTGGGCGGGGTGCCCGCCGGAATGACAAGCCGTTCGCCGGGGAACTGCGCGGCGAGCCGGGTGCGGCGCTCGGCGGCGAACTCGGCGCCGGGGGAGCGCGTGGGCGCGAGCGCGTCCGGTTCGGCCCACTGACCCGCCATGAACGTGCGAAATGCCTTCGAGGTGGGGCGCTGGGACCGGTTGCCGCCACGCTGGTCCAGGGGTTGGTCACTCATGGCGTCCATGGTCCCACTCCCGCGCGCGAGCTTTCGCTGTCACCTGCCAACAACATGGGACCGGTTGGTGGGGGTTTTTGCCTGTATCTAGGGACCACGTGTTTTGCCAATCATGGGACCGCCTGGCGTGTCGGGGTGGGGTTGCCCCCGAAATCAGGACAGTGACTTGGTTGGATCCTGGGAGGATCTGGCCGGGGAGGACGTGTTCTGTGGCTTCGTTGAAGCGGAGGGTTTACACCTCT
>JAISBQ010000300.1 GCA_031266115.1 Bifidobacteriaceae bacterium | reverse complement strand
GGATCACGGACCTGCCCATCATCCTGCGCCAGTCCGCCAGCTCGCTTGACGCCCTCATGGTGCCGAGCCTCAAGGCGGCGTGCTATGTCAACTCCGCCACCCTCAATGGCCACCTCGTGCGGTTTACCCAGCTCACCCACATCCAGCTCAATCACGGTGACTCGGACAAGGGACCCAGCTACTCGCCGGTGTTCCGCATGTTCGACAGGGACTTTGTGGCCGGGCAGGCTGCCATCGACCGCTTCGCCGCCAACGGCGTGGACGTGCCCCCGGAGATGTTCGTCATTGTCGGGCGCCCTCAGGTGGAATCCATAGCCCAAGCGTCCCGGCCTATCACCGGCCTGACCAGCCCCGTGGTCCTCTATGCGCCCACCTGGTCCGGCTTCCATGGGGATGCCGACTACTCCTCACTGCCCGTCGGGGAACACATCGTGGCGCGCCTTGTGGACCGTGGGGCCACGGTGATCTTCCGGCCCCATCCCTACGCCCGTCGCTCAGCGGTCAACGCCGCCGCCGTCGACAGGATCACCGCGCGCCTCGCCGCCGACTCCCACGCGCACGGCCGCCGGCACCTGTGGGGCGATGCGGCCGAGAAGACCATGAGCATCAACGAGTGTTTCAACGCCTCGGACGCGATGATCGCCGACGTGTCCAGCGTGGTCAACGATTACCTCTACTCGCTCAAACCGTTCGCCATGGTCGCCTGTACCGAGCCGCCAGACGGGTTCGCCGATGCCTTTCCCGTCTCACGCGCGGGTTACATCATCGATGCCTTTGGCGGGCACGTTCGCGGACTCGACCAGGTGCTCGACGACATCCTCGGCGCCGATCCCCACTCCTCGACCCGGCGTGAGCTCAGGGCCTACTATCTGGGGGACTTTCCCGCCGAGGGATACGCCCAACACTTCGTGGACGCCCTTCGCACCTATGTGGTGTGACCGCGGGGCCCTTCTTCCCGGAACTCACCTGAGGACTGACTATCCTCCTTCACAGCGAATCGTGCGTATGGCAACTCGATTGGAGGAGGCACCATGACTGGAGCGCGGGATCGCCGCTCTCATGGCGGGGGAGATAACGCCGGACACGGCGGCGGACAGCAAGGAGGACGTGCCATCCAGGCCGGGCGTATGCGGCGGACGGCATACGCGATCGCCGTGGCCGCCGCGCTCGGACTGCCGCCGATGGCGCACGCCACCGCCGCGAGTGACCAGCCCGGCCTCGGGGCCGCCACTCAGGCCGGCGGTGCGCCGGCCGCCGCAGGCGCGAGCGTCCCACGCGCGGTGGGTGTGGCGATGGCTGCCGCGGTGCCAGCCCCCAAGGGTGTCAAGATCCACAACAACTACGGAAAGTTCAAGGTCTCGTGGACCAAACCCGCGGGCGGCGTGTATTTCCGTCTCGCGGTGGCCGCTGACAAGGCGATGAAGAAGGTGCTCTATCGCTCCAAGATCACCAAGCAGACCAACGCGTGGACCAAGTCCTCCCGGATTGTCGAAGGTGGCACCTACTGGGTCCAGGTCCAAGCGTTCGACAAGAACCACAAGGCCGGGAAGAAGTCCAAGCCCAAGTCCGTCACCACCAAGTCCAAAGCCCCAGGACATCTTGATGAAGTGCGTACCCAAGCCCTGTCCGATTCGGCGCTGCGTGTCACCTGGGCGGCCTCAGCCAAGCTGGCTACCGGCTACAAGGTCGAACTCGCCCACGCCCTGGGTGCGGCACCAACCTTCACGCATCTGGTCAAGAACGCCAAGGCCGCCGGTACGGACATCGGCGGATTGGGCGAGGCCGGTTTCGCGCCCGGCAGCGAGTTCTTCGTCACCGCAATCCCTACGCGGTACTTCAACCGCGACGGTGGCTCGCGCACCACCGCCGCCGGTCTGCCCTACCCGACTCCGCCCGGAGCCCCAGCCTTCAACGCCACCGTCGCCTCCTACAACGTGTACTACTCTGCGGCCGTCGACGCGGCCGGACGAACCTGGGCACAGCGGATCCCAGCGCTGGCCGCACGAATGGCGGGGGCCGACATCGTCGGCATTCAGGAGGCGGGTGGCAAGGGGGCGGCGTCTGGTGTGGCTGGACCCGATCTCGCCGAGGCGACCGGTCTGGTGAGGGCGAGCACGGGAAACGGCCAGCCGTGTTCGGACAACCGGGCCGTGGACATCCTGCTCAACCCCGCGAGGTTCGCGGTCACAACCTGCGCCATCGATCCGCTACCCGCTGGTGACAACCGTTGGCTCCTCACCGTCCAGGCGCGCGAGCTCGCGTCGGGGGCACCGTTCATCGTCGCCACCACACACCTCCTCGACGGCAAGGCCGCCGCGGACGATCAGCCGAGGCGGGTCCAGGCGACCGCCATCGTCGGCCTGCTCGCGGCCCGCAACCCGGAGGGACTGCCGGTGATCTTCACGGGCGACCTGAACTCGGCGGAGGCGACAGCCGTCGATGCCGCGCCCTCAATCATCGCGGCCGCCGGCTATGTGGGCGCGGACTTGGTGGCCCGCACGCTTCAGGGTGCCCAGTACAACACGTCGCACGGCTGGACCCAGGCCCATCAGGTCGCGGAGCACATCGACCACATCATGACCAACGCCAAGGTGGCGGTCGAAACCTTCGGGGTACACTACGGCGACCCGGCCGGCGAACCATCGGATCACTTCGCGATCTCGGCTAACCTGAACGTGTACCCGTCATAACCTGGAGAATCCGTGACCCGTATCCTGCTGCGCGCGGGAAAGGACCCCCGTCAAGCCCTCAGCCCCGAGGCGTCTCTCGCCTTCGCGGGCGGCGGAGTCTTCGGGTCCAATGTCGGCAATGTCGCCTTCGCTGATGCCACTTTTCGGCTGCTGTCCGTGCCGGGCGCCGACGTGGTCCCCAACGCCTACCTGACCGAGCGGGCCGCGAAAGACAAGGAGTACATCGCACGGGTCAACGACGAGTTCGATGTGCTTGTTCTCCCGCTCGCCAACGCGTTCCGCGAGTCCTTCCTGGGCCCGCTGCGGGCTCTGACCTCGGTGATCCGGGAGCTGACCATCCCCGTTGTGGTGGTCGGGGTGGGAGCACAGGCGAGACTGGACGGGCAGCACACCCATTCGGACGATCTGACCCGCGCCACCAGGCAGTTCATGTCAGCGGTTCTGGACCGGTCCGCGCGCGTGGGGGCGCGCGGCGAGACCACGCGGGATTACCTGTGCGACCTGGGCTTCGGTGACGAGCACGTCGAGGTGATCGGTTGCCCCTCGGTCTACCTGCGTGACGAGGCGCGCGCCGTCACCAAGAAGGTGGCCGCCATCGACCGCGAATCGCTGGTCAACCTCACGCTGTCCCCCTATGTGGCCCAGTTCGCGGACTTCGTCAACCGGGCCGCCGCGCAGTATCCCAACCTCATCTACGTAGCCCAACGCGCCGAGGACTTGGACCTCATGCTGTGGGGTCGCGAGTTCGGCGCCAGCCCCAACCCCAAGATGCCTGTCCATCGCGCGCACCGGCTGTACCGGGAGGACAGGATGCGGTTCTTCCTCGATTCGCGCACCTGGCTGGACTTCAATGAGGCCCGCGAGTATTCGGTCGGAACGCGCATCCACGGTTCGGTCATGGCGTTGGTGGCCGGAACGCCCGCCACGTTGGTCGCGCACGATTCGCGCACGCTGGAGATCGCTCGCTACCACGAGATCCCGCACCTGCTGCTGAGCGAAATCGCTCGCACCGACACGGTCGCCGACCTGTACGCCCGGTCCGACTGGACCGCCTTCAACGCCGGCAAGCAGCGCCGATTCGAGGTGCTGACCGCGTTCCTGGAGGCCAACGGCCTGGAGCACATCGCCCTTCCCGGCAAGGCCAACCCGGCGTTCGAGAACGCCTGGCGGGCGGCCAAGCTTCCCGGCCCCGTCCACACCCCGTATGCGCCGGACGACGAGTTTCGCGCCATGATGATTGACCGGCTCGCCTGGTTGTCGCAGACCACCGGCCCCGCCGGTGAGCGGGCGCGGGATCGGTATTGTCCGCCCCTGCCGCTCACGCCGAAGAAGCAGCCGGCCCCCAAACCGCCGCCCAGCCTGCCCCGACGGGTGGCCCGCGCCGTGAAGCGCCGACTGTCGGGCGCGTGAGTCAGCACCGGCCCAAGGCCAGCGAGCCAGCATCGCCCGACGATGGCGCGCCGACCCCATCCCCGGCGGCCTACCCCATCGTGGTGGCCGCCTTCACCGCGCTGTTGCTGATCTCCAACGTGGCCGCGGTCAAGTTGGTGGGCATCGGGCCGCTGACATTCGACGGTGGCGCGCTGGCGTTTCCGGTGACGTACGTGCTCGGCGATGTGTTGGCCGAGGTGTGGGGGTTCCGCGCGGCGAGGCGCGCCATCGTCCTGGGGTTCGTGCTCTCGGCGCTCGCGTCCGCGACATGGGGACTGGTAGGGGTAGCACCGCCGGCCCCGGGATGGGACGGGCAGGACGCCTACGCGGCCGTGCTCGGGTTCGTCCCTCGGATCGTGGCGGCGTCTCTCGCCGGCTACCTGGTGGGCCAGCTGACCAATTCGTGGCTGTTGGTGCGAATCAAAGCTGCCATGGCCGGCCGGGCCCTCGGGATGCGGCTGATCGTGTCCACTCTGGCGGGCGAGGCCGCGGATACGGCGGTGTTTTGCACGGTGGCATTCGCTGGCGTGATCGTCGGTCCGCAGTTTGCCGGCTACCTCCTCGCCGGCTATGTCTACAAATGCCTCGTCGAGGTGCTTCTTCTTCCGATCACCTACGGTGCGATCCGCCTCGCCCGGCGGCACGGCTGACGCCATCGGACGATGCCGGCCCGTCGGTCGGGACGATGCGCTGCCCGTGGTCGCACCGATATGCACGAGGGTGGGGCCTCGCATGCGTGAGGCCCCACCCTCGTTAGCGTGAGCTGACCTGCGGCCCGCCGTCAGGCCGGCCACTCAGGCCTTGCTACTTCTTCTTGATCTTGGCGGTCCTCTTCGACGTCGCCGCCGAATCGGTGTAGCCCTGGCGCTTGACCGTCACCTGGACTGAGATCTTCTTGCCCTTGTCCTTGGCTGTCAGCTTGTAGGTCGCCTTCTTGGCGGCCTTGCCGGCGATCGGCTTGCCGTTGCGAAGCCACTGGTAGGACTTGGCCCACGCCTTGGCCTTGACGGCCTTGGACGGCGTGGCCTTGAGCTTCTTGCCCACCTGGGTGGTGCCGGTCACCTTGACCGTGAACTTCGGGCCCGTCCTCATGAGGATCTTGCCGTTGGCGGAGGAGACCGTGAACTGGGCCGCCCCGCCCGCCGGCAACACGGTGGTCACCAGGTACAGGTCCTGGCCGGCGAGGTTGGGGACAACCAGCTTGGGTCCAGAACCGAGGATGGCGTTCGACGTGATCCACGTGTACTCATACCCGATGGCCAGGCCGTAGCTTTGGCCGAGCGTGGAGGCTTCGGCCGTCATCGTCCCGCCGACCTCCGGGGCCCCCTTGATGGCGGTGTACGTGACACCCGCCGAGCGGTTATGCACACGGGCGGCAGTGAGGTTGAGCAGGGTGGCACCGGAGGCGGGGACCGCGACGATGCCGTGGGCGGTGGTGGAACCGTCGCCCCAGGCACGGACCCAGTAGACGCCCTCGGTGAGCCCGTTGACCGAGTAGGACGATGTGGTGGTTTCGGCCGTCTGGGAGATGCCGGTCAGGAGGTTGGTGGCCGTCACCGTCGCGTTGGAGCCGAACCCGAGCGCCTGGCCTTGGACACTGGCGCCGGGGGCAGTCAACGTGATGGGCCCGATCGGCGTCTGGCCGCCGCTACCGGCAGACGCGAAGCGGGCGATGGTCGGATCGTAGGGATCGGGGCTCAGGGCGTTGGACCCACCCCACCAGGTCACCACATAGCCCGGAGAGGAGACCACGAGGGCGTATTCGTGGGAGGGGCTGACGTTGTTGATAGTGAAGACGCCGGACCGCACGTCTGGCCTGATCACGTCTCCCACCCTGTCCATGACGTTCTCGCCGGTCAGGAGATTGACGCGGATCATGCCCAGCTCGATGGAGGTCTGGGACAGGTCGAAGGCGCCGACGATCGACCCGGTGACGCTGGCCGCTTGCACGAGGCCGTAGGGCGGGGCGACGGCGTTGCCCTGGGAGTCCGTGGCGAACATTTCGAAGCCCGAGAAGCCGTCCGGCCAGCCGAGGAATCCGCCAACAGTCTGTTCAGGAATCTCCACCGCCGTCGAGGTGGCCGAGCGCCCGGTGAAGTAGATGGTGCACGTCGCGTTCTCTGGGGCGCTGGTGAACCGATAGACCCCCTGAGCATCGGCCTGCGCCGAGCCGTGGCTCTGCCAGCGGTAGGTGACTTGGGTGGGGTCGAGGCAGAGAAGCGATGCCCTGTCGTGCTCGACCGAGCCCGCCAGGGTGGCCGTCACCGTGCCGACGGCGAGGGCCGGGGTGGCACCGACTGTGGCCAGGCCCAGGGATACGAGGGCCACGGTAGCGCCAACGGCCGCCTTGCGGGCCGCGCGCTGTGCGAAGTGTGAAGTCATACGTCCAGTTCCTTTCTTGCGACGCGCATCCGGTGACGCGCAGATTCGCTGGGGGTTGGTGTTCTCACCGGACCTTCAGTGACGTGCGGACGGACTTAGATGTCAGCTTGCCGTTGCCCGTGAAGGTGACGGTGACCTTGTAGGTTCCCTTCTTCTTAATGGTGGGCAAGGCGAAGGTGGCCTTGCCCTTGCTGGTGGCCTTGAGGGTGAAGCTCGCGTTTGCGGGCTTGGACGCCTTGCCCTTGCCCTTGGCCCAGGTGACGGTCACCGTGCCGGTTGGTGCCTTGACACCCTTCGCCGTCACCGCGACCTTGACCTTGGCCCGCCCAGTGCGCTTGACGGACTTGGCCGCCCATGTGGCCTTGAGCGTGGGCGATACCGCCTTGACGACGCGCAGGGTGCCAAGCTCGATTGATGCGGCGTTGGCCTGCTCGTTGCCCTGGTACCACACCGTGATCGGATATGCGCCGATCGGGAGCTTGGGGAGCGTGATCCGGCCGGCCCCGCCCACAAGGGGGGTCTCGAGTCGCGCGGATCCATAGATCACCGTCATCGGGCCGGACCACGGGCCGACGCCCGGGACGGCAAGAGTGACATCGATCGCCGGCTTCCGCTTGGTGTTGACCACGCTGCTCGCCAGCGTGGCGCCCAGCGCGACGTTGACCTTGGCGACGGCGGCGGGAGCCGAGGCAGACTTGGTGGCCGCCGGATAGTGGGCGGCCAGGCCGCCGTGTTCCAGCGCCGCCGTGACGGATACGGTGGTGCCGATGTCCGCCATCGTCAACAGGTAGCTGGGGCCTTCGCCCAACGTGGCGGCCCGCGGGGACCTCCAGGTGTATCTCAGGGCCGGCCAACCCGCCGGCGGCGCCGATGCCGTGAGCACCGCACCTGGGGCGATCACCGGGGTCGATGGCGTCACCGAAACAGCGAGGACGGACAGGTCGAACACCTGGACGCTCGCCGTGGCGGGGGCGAGGTCACCGTACCGCGCGGTCACGGTACAGGTGCGGATCGACGGCGGCTCTCCCGCCCTGAAGTCGCAGCCAGCATCAGATGTCACGGTGACGGAGCGGCGAGCGGTATCGACCACCGCCCCGGTCTCATCGAGTACCGCGACAGCCATCCTGTCCTCGACATCGTCCCCGCGGGCTATCGCCTCGTATGTCGGCGTGATGACTACGCGCGCCGGCGCGGCGAAGGCCGGGGTCGCGCTTAGCCCTAAGAGCGAAAACGCGACACCTGCGATCACAACAATTGAGGCCCGGTGCACGGGGCGCGACGATTCCAGCCGTGACATGGGGCCCCAAACTACGCGGGTCCCCGGGCTTTGGCAACCCGCGTCAGCGAGGGTCGTGACGAGCACCACACGGTGGAGTGGCTGATCACGCCGGGTAGTACCGGCTGAGAACACGGGTTCGCAGTTCGGTCAAGGCGTGATCGCCACCGCTGGCGATGGCCTCGCGCATCGACGCGACCAGCCGAATGACAAACCGCTCATTGTGAATAGTGGCCAGCGTCCCCCCGACCATCTCGCTCGCGCGCAACAGATGATGGATATAGGCCCGCGAATAGTGGGCGCACGTGTAACAATCGCATTCGGGGTCGATGGGGCGAAAATCCCGGCGTGAGGCGGCGCGAGTCAGCGTGAGCGGTCCATCGGCCGTGTACACGCGCCCGTGGCGGCCGGTCCGCGACGGCGCCACACAATCGAAGGTGTCCGCACCCGCCTCCACCGCTGTGAACAGGTCGTCGATCCCGGAGATACCAAGGAGGTGGCGTGGCGCCGACTCGGGCAGTTCCTCGCAGACCCATCGGACAATCCGCCCAAGGTTCTCCTTCTCCAACGCACCGCCGATGCCGTATCCATCGAACCCCAGACCCGCCAGATCACGAGCCGCCGACCGGCGCAGATCCTCGAAGTTGGCTCCCTGAACCACCCCGAACAGCCCCTGGTAGGCCCGTCCCACCCGCTGAGACGTCAACCGTGCGTGCTCGGCGACACACCGGCGTGCCCACGCGGCAGTCCGCGCCACGGAGGCCTCCTGATAAGCACGGGTGTCCATGAGCGTGGTGCATTCGTCAAAGGCGAACATGATGTCCGCCCCGAGGCGGTGCTGCACACCCACCGACACCTCGGGGGTAAACCGGTGCCGGGAACCGTCGATGTGAGAGCGGAACGTCACGCCGTCATCGTCCACCGTGGCAAGGCGCGCCGCGCGGGGGGCGATCACCTGAGCGGCGGGAACCGCGCCGTCCATGGCGAGCACCTTCTTGAAGCCCGCACCCAGCGACAGGACCTGGAAGCCCCCGGAGTCGGTGAATGTCACCCCCGGCCAGTTCATGAACTCGCCCAAGCCACCCGCCTCTTCGACCACCTCCACTCCCGGACGCAGGTACAGGTGGTAGGCGTTGGCGAGGAGCGCTTGGGCGCCGATCTGCGCCATCGTCTCCGGAAGCACCCCCTTGACGGATGCCGCGGTGCCGACGGGGATGAAAGCCGGGGTGCGCACCTCGCCATGAGGGGTCCTCAGCACGCCGGTCCGTCCCGGCGAGGCGGCGAGTCGCGTCTGGACGGCGAATGTCACACGGGAAGAGTCCAGGCTCACCGAGGCATCGTGCCACATCGCATCGGAGTGCCGTGTCGGCAGGTCCGTACCCGTGCCGGACAATTACGCATCATGCGCGTTACGAAAAGCCACGTTGACCTGGGGGTATGGTTAACGCTTGAGGGCAATCACCGGAGCAGCGTTCCCTGCGGCTTTGGCGCGTCCTGAAGCACATCCGCTAGACACGACCCCGGCGAACGGCAAGCGTTCACGCTTGTCAGTGAGCCGATTGACGTGCCAGAGACTCAAATGAGTCGATACTCAGCGCCTGGGAGGTCCTGCGTGAGTTCTGAGACAACCTACCGGCCGGACGCCGATCCGATCCCGTCCGCCGCACGGCCAGCCGCCACGCCTGCGCCATTCCCGCCCACCTGGGCGCTCAAGGTGACTATGGCCGTGACCGGCTCGATCTTCGTGGCGTTCATCCTGTTCCACCTGGCGGGCAACCTCAAGGTGTACATCGGTGCCGAGGACTTCAACCACTACGCCGAATGGCTGCGCCACCTGCTCAACCCCCTGATCCCAGGCTCCGGTTTCCTCTGGGCCTTTCGCGCTGTCATGGCGATCTCACTCGTGCTCCATGTCTATTCCGGCATCACCTTGTGGGTGCGCGCCAGGCGAGCCCGCGGTGCCCACGCCCGCAGATTCTTGGTGCGGCGTCTCGGTTCGCGGACCATGATCTGGACCGGTCTGATCGTCCTGTGCTTCATCGTGTTCCACATTTTGGACCTGACCGTGGGCAAGATCGTGGCGGCCCCCGGGTTCGCGCCCGACGATGCCTATTCCAACCTCATCCACTCCTTTGAGCGTCCCGCCGTGGCGCTGTTCTATGGCCTGACGATGGCATTGATCGCGGTGCATATCTCACACGGCATCTGGAGCGTGGTCAACGATCTGGGAGGGACCGGCACCCGGTTGCGGGCCGTCGTGTTCGCCCTGGCCGGGGCGATCGCCGTGGTGGTCGCGGTCGCCAACCTCTCGATCCCCATCGCCGTCCAACTCGGATTCCTCACGGTGGGGTGAGCTCATGACCGCATCAGCTTCCACGTCACCGCGAAAGAAAGGGCCCACCATGGCCGAGACCGACATCGACGCGTTGAGGGTGGTGGGACGCGAGATCGATGGCCACGTGCCCGATGTCGCTCCCGCCCTCGCCTGGGAGGATCGCCTCCTCCACTACAACCTTGTCAACCCCTCGAACCGACGAGGATTCACGATCATCGTGGTGGGGACGGGTCTCGCAGGAGCCGCGGCGGCCGCCGCCCTCGGCGAACTCGGCTACAACGTCGAGGTGTTCACCTACCACGACATGCCTCGCCGGGCTCACTCCGTCGCCGCCCAGGGTGGCGTCAACTCCCCGCGGTCCCGCAAGGTGGACAACGATTCGATTGAGCGGTTTGTCAAGGACACCATCAAAGGCGGGGACTTCCGGGGTCGTGAGGCGGACGCCTTCCGGCTCGGCCAGGAGGGCGTGCGTGTGATCGATCACATGCAGGCCATCGGGGCGCCGTTCGCCCGGGAATACGGGGGCCAACTCGCGACGCGGTCCTTCGGCGGCGTCCAGGTCTCTCGGACGTACTACACGCGCGGCCAAACCGGCCAGCAGCTGGAGATCGCCTCGGCGCACGCCCTGAGTCGGCAGGTTGCGGCGGGCACCTGCCACCTGCACGCCCGCCAAGAGATGCTCGACCTGATCGTCAAGGACGGGCGGGCGTGCGGAATCGTGGTTCGCGACCTGGTCAGCGGCGCGGTGCGGGCCATGACGGCCCATGCCGTGATCCTTGCCACCGGCGGCTACGGCAACATCTACTACAAGGCCACCCTCGCTAAGAACTCCAACGCCACAGCGATCTGGCGCGCCCACAAGCGTGGCGCCTATTTCGCCAATCCGGCATTCGTCCAGATCCACCCGACGGCCTTGCCGCTCATGAGCCAGTGGCAGTCCAAGAAGATCCTCATGAGTGAGTCGTTGCGCAACGACGGCCGCATCTGGGCACCCAAAGCGAAGGGCGACACGCGCGATCCGAATGCGATCCCCGAGGATGAGCGCGACTATTTCCTCGAACGGCGCTACCCAGCGTTCGGGAACCTCGTTCCGAGGGACGTGGCCTCGCGCAACATCCGAGAGCGGATTGACGCCGGCTATGGTGTCGGGCCGCTCGCCAACGCCGTCTATCTGGACTTTCGCGACGCCATCGGACGATTGGGCCGTAGCGTGGTTCGTGAACGCTATTCCAACCTGTTCGACATGTACACCGAGCAGACGGGCGAAGACCCCTTCACCACCCCGATGCGGATCGCCCCATCGGTCCACTTCACGATGGGCGGGTTGTGGTCCGACTTCGACATGATGACGTCCATCCCCGGGCTGTTCGTCGGCGGGGAGTGCGGATGGAGCTACCACGGAGCCAACCGCCTGGGTGCCAACTCACTGCTCTCGGGGTGCGTGGATGGCTGGTTCACCCTGCCGTACTCGGTGCCCAACTACCTCGCCGGATACCTCGGCGAGCCGGTCCTGCCGCTCGATGATCCGGCCGTGACCGAGACCCTGGCCGAGGTCGAGGCGAGGACACAGCGGCTCACCGCCAACAAGGGCATCCACGGGCCGGACTACTTTGCCGAGCGTCTCGGCGGGATCCTCGACGTCTACGCGTCGGTCTCGCGCAATCCGGCGGACCTGCCCGGAGCGATCCGAGAGATTCGCGCGTTGCGCGACCAGTTCTGGCGCGAGGTCAAGGTGATCGGCACCGCCGACAGGCTCAACCAAGAGTTGGAGACCGCAGGACGGGTGGCCGACTACCTCGAATTGGCCGAGTTGCTTGTGCTCGACGCGCTCGACCGCGACGAATCCGCCGGCGCACACTTCCGCACGGACCACGTCACCCCCGACGGGGAAGCCATGCGCGATGACGACCACTGGACCTTCGTCTCGGCGTGGCAAGCGCCGCCGACCACCGGTCCCGGTGCCGGAAAGCCGATCCGCAACTACGAGCCGCTGGTCTTCACGGCCGTGCCACTGCAGCAAAGGAACTACAAGTGAGACTGATACTTGAAGTGTGGCGGCAGGCCTCGCCGCAGGCGCAGGGGCACTTCGAGCCCTACGAAATCGCCGATGCGCGCGAGGAGATGAGCCTGCTCGAACTACTCGACCGGCTCAACCATCAGCTCATTGAGGCGAATCAGGACCCCGTGGCCTTCGAATCGGACTGCCGCGAAGGCATCTGCGGCACCTGCGGGATCGACGTCAACGGGACGCCCCACGGCCCTGAAGACAACGTGCCCGCCTGCGGCCAGCACGTGCGATCCTTCCATGACGGAGACACGGTGCGGATCGAGCCGTTCCGAGCCGCCGGGTTCACCATCATCCGCGACCTCATCGTGGACCGCACGGGCCTCGACCGCATTATCCAGGCCGGAGGCACGGTGGCGGTCGACGCGGGCACCGCCATGGACGCCGATTCGGTCCTTGTCACCCACGAGCAGTCCGAACAGGCACTCGATTTTGCCGCGTGCATCGGCTGCGGGGCATGCGTCTCCGCGTGCCCCAACGGGGCCGCCTACCTGTTCACGGGAGCCAAGCTCAAGCACCTGTCCCTCATGCCGCACGGCCGGATGGAGCGCGGCAAACGAGCCGTGTCGATGGTCGCCCAGATGGAGCACGAGTTCGGTCCCTGCTCCCAGATCGGAGAATGCGCTTTGGCGTGCCCCGCGGGCGTGCCGCTGTCCGCCATCGCCACGGTCAACGCCGAGCGGCTTCGCGCCATGCTGCGCCATAGGGACAACTGAGCGGGGCGTCCCGCTCCTGCGCGGACCAGGCCGTCCACATCAACGGTGGTCCGCGTCATGCCAGGCAGGCGGTATTGAAGCATGGTGCCGCCCTTGAGTAAGAACCTGGCCTGGCCGACATCGTCCACCGCACGGTGTAACGCCGCTGTCGTGCTACGACTTCAGCATCAGGCGTCGATCAACTCGTGGACAGCCATGTTGCGCCCGGCCTCAGCGTCGGCGCGGACTTGACGCAGATGGTCCATGCTGGCGGCCGTGTAGAACGGGTCCACCGACACGTCGAAGGGGATGCGGCCCTCGGCTAGCCGATCGAGGAGAACTCGGCCAGATAAGTGTGGTAATACCGCGTGACGATGTACAACAGCGAGATCGTCAGCAGCGCCACGGGGACGGCCTTGACGAGGATGGTCTCCGCTCGCCGGGTGATCTTCGCGATGTTGGGAGCCACCGGTAACGCCAAGAACAGCGCGGGCAACAGGTAGCGTCCCTGGACGCCTTCGATGAAAGCCTGGCCCGGTGGCGTCCAGCCGATGTACAGGGCCATATAGGTCGCGTAGACGAAGGCCACAACCCACACGGCGAAGAACACACGCACACGCCCTGGCAGCTCGGGCGCCCGGCGCCGGTAACACCACAGGTAGCCCGCGAGCGCGATGAACACGACAACGTCGAGCCACAGGGGTAGCCCCACCTCGAGGTAGCCGAACAACCCGGCGATGCCGCGAATCCCGTCGTTCGTAAACCCTCCGAACCACGTCCTGACGAACACGGTCACAAAGGTCACGGGATGGGCGAACAGGTGCTGGAGTTGTGACCTGCCGTCATGGGCTTCCGAGACGCCATCGTTGCCGAGATACACCTCCGTCACGGCCAACCAGGCCACAGAGATGACGACAGGTACAGCGATCATTGCCACCTTGGCGAGCCGGGGAAACCGCACACGGATCGCACTGGTGGGGATCAGCGCGAAAACAACCGGGAAGAGGGTCATCACGGCAGGTTTGGTCAACGTCGCCGCCGCGCCCAAAGCGGTCAGGTCCGCCACGCCCCACGCGGTGAGCGTCCGGCGTCCGGCGCCCGGAGCGGCGGTGGCCTCCAGCGCCGCACCCGTGGGATCGAGGCGCAGGCGCAGGGTTGCGGCGACGATCAGGGCACCCAGCGAGAAGGTCATGGCATCGGCGCCAGGCGCGATGGATTGGGACACCATCATCGGCAGGAGCATGATCGCGGTCAACGCCCACGGCTTTTGGCGCCACCACCGGATTGCCACGAAACCGAGCGCGGTCCGGACGGCGAGCGTGAACAGCCGCACAAGCAGATAGATCGAGCCGGGTGGCATGTTGACCGTCTCGCCTATGGCGATGGCGACGGCTTGGGGGATGTAGGCCACCGGCGAATATGTTGCCGTGGGGAAGGTCGGCCTGAAGGCGACCTCATCCTTGGTCAACGGAGGTTTGATGTACGAGCGGGCTGCCTCTCGCAAGGTCAGCATGGCGGTGACGTCCCCGCGCAGATCCTTCCCATCGGCAGACTGTGGGGACGGGTCCATGAGGGTGACCGGCATGGTCACACCCACCGATGTCCCCTCTTTCGGGGCGATCAGGTGCAGGTGGGCCACCTCGTAGGCACGAGCGACGTGCGCGGCCTCGTCAGGCGTGTTGCCGATGGGCACAGCGATGGCCATCGCTGTGCCAAACAGCAAGGAGACAGCGACGAAAAACCACGCGGGGTCGGTCAACACGATGCGCCATCGGGCACGTCTGGGGGCGGGCGCCGCAGCATCCACCATCGCACGTGCGGCCATCGAACCCAATTCCATCTCGACAGTAAGTCGAAGCGATGCTAGCAGAGCGATCCCGGCCGTTGCGGGGGGGGGGA
>JAISBQ010000235.1 GCA_031266115.1 Bifidobacteriaceae bacterium | reverse complement strand
GATATCCCCGATCTCGGCCTCGTGGATGGCACCGATCTGACCCCGATTGTCACCAGCGTCGACACCCTGCAGAGTCTCGGCATGGAGGTCGATCGGGCCATCACCGGCCTGCCGATCGTCGCGGCATCGTCCAGCGATCTGACACTCAAGCTGATGACGATCGTCGCGTGCGTCTTGGTCCCGGTGGTCCTCGCCTATCAGGCATGGAACATCTGGATCTTCCGCAAGCGCATCAGCGCCGAAAGGATTCCCACCGAAGCTGGCTTGGCTCCGTCCAAGTAGTCATGAGCGGCCCGCCTCCTCCGCCGGGTCGCTCGCCGAGAAGCGCCGCCTCTGGTTCCCCATCACCAGGGGCGGCGCTCACGTGTGGGCACATCTCTCCCGGCCCCAGATGGCGCCATGAGCTGTTGGGAATCCCCAGCAGCCGACGGTATTGCGCGCGATCGGTTCACCATCTGGAACACTAATCGTCATGAAGCCGCTTGATCCCAGGTTGCTCAGGCATGCTCGGGCGGCGCGGAGCTACATCGTCTTGACCGCGGTGAGCGGCGCCGCGACAGCCGGGCTTGTTGTCACCCAGGCCTTGCTCATCGCCTCAATCCTCGGTCCCCTCGCCGAGGGCACAGCGGCTCTCGCGACACTTGTCGGCCGCTTGGTCGCCGTCCTCGCGGTGGCCGGCGGCCGCGGCCTTGTCGCCGCCGCCCAGGAACGCTATTCGCACCGAGCCGCCACCAACGTCATCGCCGACCTGCGGGGACAGATCTTGACCCACGCCGTCGCGCTCGGGCCACGCTGGCGCTCCCAGGACCGCGCGGCCGGCGTCGCCGCCTTGACCACACGCGGACTCGACGCCCTTGACGCCTATTTCTCGAAATACCTGCCACAACTACTCATGGTGCTCACCGTGACCCCGGCCCTTCTCATCGTGGTCGCCACGATGGACTGGATCAGCGCCGTGACAATGCTCGTCACCCTGCCGCTCGTGCCGATCTTCATGATCCTCATCGGCAAGACCACCGCCGAAATCTCCGCGCGGCGACTGACGGCCATGACCACGCTGGGCGCGCGGGTGCTGGACCTGATGTCCGGGCTGCCCACACTCAAGGCGCTCGGACGCGAGACAGGGCCGTCGGCCCGTGTCCGCGACCTATCCGAAGCCCACGCTCGCACCACATTTGGCACGGTTCGCGTCGCCTTTCTGTCCGGCGCCGCACTCGAACTGGTCTCGACCCTTTCAGTAGCCCTGGTCGCCGTGCCGATCGCGATGCGTCTCGTCTTCGGCGACATGCCGCTCACCGTGGCCATCGCGATCCTCATCATGGCGCCCGAGGTCTATTTCCCCGTCCGGGCGGTCGGGACCCACTTCCACGCATCGGCAAACGGTCTTGCCGCGGCGAACCAGGCCTTCGAGATCCTCGGGACCCCCGCCCCCACTCGCGGAACGCAGCCCGCGCCCGATCTTGCGCACTCGCGAATAGTCATCGATGCCGTGAGTGTCCGCGCCCCCGGCCGGCCGGCCTTCACCCCCGCCGGCCTCAGCGTCACGTTGCGGCCCGGAAGTGTCACGGCACTGGTAGGCCCCAACGGCGTCGGCAAGTCCACCGCCATCGGCGTGCTCCTCGCCTTGATTCCTCCCGATCGCGGCAGCGTCATGGCTGTGGACGATGCCGGCGTCCACGACCTCGCTGACATCTCACCATCCGCCTGGTGGGCACAGATCGCGTGGGTTCCCCAGCGCCCGGCCCTGCTGCCTGGCACGGTATGGCAGAACCTCACCGGCGATTTCTCGCGCGGTAGCGAGCCGCACGGAGCCGCCCTCGCCACCGCAAACGATGCTGCCACGCGTGCAGGCTTCGCGCAGGTGCTGGCGAGCCTTCCCGATGGGTGGGGCACCGCCATCGGACACGGCGGAGTGGGCTTGTCGGTGGGACAGGGTCAACGCCTGGCATTCGCCCGAGCACTCCTTCAGGACCGCCCGCTGGTCGTTCTCGACGAACCGACCGCCCACCTCGATTCCGCCACCTCTGCCACCGTCCTCGCCACCATCGAAGACCTGGCGCGGCGCGGGCGGACCGTGCTGGTTGTCGCCCACCAGGCTTCGCTCATCGCCACGGCCGATACCGTAGTCGAGGTCGGTCACGCCCCTGCGCCCGCCGGCGATGCGGAGGTACTCGCGTGAACACGACCATCGCCTCCGATCCGCTGTGGCGAGCTGTGACGCTGACGGGGCTGTCGCCGCGCCCGGTCATCAAGGCGGTCGCGGCCGGAGCGATGACCCTGGTCTCCTCGGTGGGGTTGGCCGCGGCCTCCGCGTGGCTGATCGTCCGTTCAGCCCAATCCCCGCCCGTGCTCACCCTCGAAATCTGCGTGGTACTGGTCCGCTTGTTCGGCATCACGCGCGGGCTCTTCCGCTATCTGGAACGCCTCGCCGCCCACCGAGTCGCCCTCAACGGGATGACCGAATTGCGGGTCCGGTTGTATGACAAGCTCGCCGGCGGACGGGTCGCGGCCACAGCACTACTTCGCCGCGGCGATCTTCTCGCCCGCGTGGGCGCCGATGTCGACGACGTGGGCGACCTCGTGGTCCGCGGGATCGTTCCTGCGCTCGTCGCCGCCGTCTTGATCGGTCTCTCCTCAGCGTTCATCGCCATCTTCGTGCCCCTCGCGGGAATCGCTTTGCTCGTGTGCCTCCTCACCGCCGCGATCCTCGCCCCGATGCTGACCGTCCGTTCGGCCCGGCTCGCCGAATTTCGGGGCGCAGCGGCCCGAGCACGGGTGGCCGCCGCGACGATGACGGTCCTCGAGAACGGCGACGAACTCGCCGTGAGCGGACGCCTCGCCGATTCGACCGCCGAGCTGAAGGTCGCCGAGCGCAGCTTGTTCACGGCGTTGGACGCCGCCGCCAAGCCGTCCGCCTTCGCCGTCGCCGTCAACGAGGCGATCGTCGGCCTGGCGGTCGTGGCGTGTTTCGTGCTCGGGACGAACGCGATGAACGCCGGAGCGATTTCGCCCGAGGTCCTCGCCGTGGTGGTCCTCACCCCGCTCGCCTGCTTCGAGGCCGTCTCCGGGCTGCCGGCAGCCGCCGCCCAGATGTATCGATCCCGTGCCGCGGCCACCCGCATCTGCGACCTCCTGGACGCAGCAGGGGCGCCGCCCAGCGGGACACGGACGGCGCGGGACGAGGGCCCTACCGCCGCGGCTGCTCCTCCCGGCGGGGCGTTGCGCCTCATCGACGCGAGCTGCGGGTGGGTTCGGGGACATCCCGTGCTGACCCACGTCAACCTGACGCTGACGCCCGGCTGCTCGATCGCCATCGTCGGCCCATCCGGTGCCGGCAAGACCACCCTGCTAGCCACCCTGGCGGGGCTCTTGGCGCCGCTGGACGGACGGGTCGAGGTGGGCGGCGTGGCGCTAGACACCCTCACCAGGCACGAGGCCGCCCAAACGGTCGCCTTCGTCGCGGAGGATGCCCACGTCTTTGCCACTACGGTGCTGGAGAACCTCCGGGTGGCCAATGGCCACGCCACCAGGGCCGATGCCCTCGATGCTCTGGAGGCCACCGGCCTCACCGCCTGGCTTGCCGGCCTTTCACACGGCCTGGACACGGTGCTCGGTCCCGGCGGGAGTACGGTCTCTGGCGGCGAGCGCCGACGGCTTCTGCTCGCCCGCACCCTGCTCTCGCCGGCAAAATTCCTTCTCCTCGACGAACCTGGCGAACATCTTGACATTGATTCCGCGGAGCGCTTAACCGCGCTGATGTGCCGTTTAGCTGCATCAACGGGCAAAGGAGTTGCGATCGTCACACACCGTCTAGGAGCTTTGGACCAGGTAAGCGAGACATTCGTGGTAGATGATCATGGTCTGGCCGCTTGCAACAACCAGAGCCGGTTGGCCGCCACCGCTGACGCAGCCCGCGCCGGCCCATTCCAAGGTGAGGAGATTGACGGTTGATTCCTTCCCCCGACACTTCAGCCACGATCAACGCCATCGTCGCCATCAACTCTCGTCTTGACCTGCCGGGAGTCCTGACACGGATCGCCGAGGCTGTCGTCCGGTTGACCGAGGCCCCCGCCGCCGCCATCGCCGTGCTCGACTCGCGGGGCCTCGCCGGAACGTTCGTCTCTCACGCGACCAACGACGCCGCGCGCCAGACAATCGCCTCGCTCGAGAATTCGCTGGTCCTGACCGAGCTCGTGCCTGTGGACGGCCCGTTGGTCCTCGCTCGCGGGGACCAGGCTCCCGACAGCCCCGCGGGTGTCTTCCACGCCGCCCATCCCGACGTGTCCTGCCTCCTTGGCACGCCCGTTCGCGTGGGCGGCCGAGTCTTTGGGCACCTGTACGCCGTCGACAAACCCGGCGGCTTCGACGCCGTCGACGCCCACTACGCGGCAGCCCTGGCGAGAGCATCGGCCACGTCGATCGCCAACGCCCAGATCCACGAGACCGCGAAACGCC
>JAISBQ010000191.1 GCA_031266115.1 Bifidobacteriaceae bacterium | reverse complement strand
TGCGTTGGCTCTCGGCGGCCTCTCGCACCTCGGCACATCGCAAGCGAAGGGCGAGGATGTCGTCATCAGCTACCTGGTCAACACCATTGAGGCCGGCACCCCGGACGCTGACCTAGGGGACGGCAAGTGCTCCACGACGACGGACGGGACCACGTGCTCGCTGCGGGCCGCCATCGAACAGGCCAACCGTATTCCGGCGGATTTGGCCGCCCAAGTCCGGGTGGACGTGGATCCATCCTTCGCCGGCGGCACCATCGAGATGTCGGGCGACCCCACAACCTTCATGGTCCCCTCGAGCACTGACATCGCGCCCCTCAACACCCAAGCGTATTTCTGGATCAACCGGACCATGACGGTGGACCTCGCCGACAAGATCCACATCACCACCAAGGCGTTGGGCGGCGCCGCCGCCTTCTGGGTGAACAAGCCGAATGTCCAGCTGCTGAACTTCACGGACATCTACTCGAGCGAGACCTCGATCGTGTTCGGCCCGGACTCGGACGGGTCGAGGCTCGACGGCGGCGAGTCGATTGAGCCGTCAGGCTACGAGCCGGTGAACATGCTCCGTATTAGGCCCGGGGCCGACAACATCACGATCGCCAACTACAAGATGGGGCTATTCCCTCACTACTCCGGCGATGGCGAGGGGATGCTTCTCGTCACGGCCAAAGACGATCCGGCCGGGAGCCCCGCCGCGCCGGTCAAGAACCTCACCATCTCCCACGTCGTCTTCGATGACACCCCGTCCGTCCCGGAGTCCCCGTCCGATCCCACCCCCCTGCCCTGTGACGAGTTCAGCGCGGCCGGTTGCGACGGCGAACCCATCCGGTTTGCCGGGGGTGTTCGGGTCGAGGGCCTCGTCATCGAGTGGTGCACTTTCATCCACATGGAAGAGGACCGCAGCGCATTGGACTTCCTGAGTGCCGGACGGGGCTCCAACTGGGTCATCGCGAACAACACGTTCACCGACGCGAGAAGCGGGACGGCGACGACCGAACAGGCCGCCTACCATCCGGTAATACAGATGCCGGCCGAGACCGCCCTGTCGGGGACCAACTCCATTAGCGCCAACACCTTCGACAACTCGATGGCACCCGGCAAGCAGGGGTTCGCGATCATCTGGGCCGGCCCGTATTCCACCGGAGGAAACACCAACAACTCCAACCTGTCCATCGAGGGAAACTCCTTCGACGGCTACGAGTTCTCCGCGATCATGCTGATGAACACCGGAACGGTGACCGTCCGGAAGAATAAGTTCGGCACCGCCTCCGCCTCCCAGACGGACACGGTGAAGGAGGAAACCATCGGCGGGAACTACGGCCCCGACGTGAAGACCCTTCTGCTGAACTACAACAACACAGCCAACCGTCGGATACTGCCCTGGCGCCCCACCCGTGCCGACCCCACAAGTGACTGCAAATTCAAGGTAGGTGCGGCGCCCCCAGAGAGTATGGCGGGCTATGGGGTGGCCGGCACCCCGATCACACTCGACTTCTACTACACGGCCGATAGGACTGCCGAGGTCTTTCTCGAAAGCGTCAGCCCCATCACCAGCTACGGCGCTATCACGGCGACCCTCCCGACCCTGCCAGACAAGCCCGGACAGATTAGGATCCAGACCCAGGGCACTGTCGTGAACGGGCAGATGGAGTCCTCGCAGTTCTCGCGGACATTTCCCTACGCCGGCCCAGGCAGGTGCAACACCACCGTGGTCGATGTGACGCTCGGCGCGTGGCAGGGCCTAGATCCAGCGGAAGATGACCTGACCCATGACGCTATCTTCGCCAGCCCCGATGCCGTCAAGATCGAGGCAGGCACAACCCTCATGGAGGGCGAGCCCGTGTGGTTCACCTACACGGTGACGAACCCCGGCTGGTTCCCCCTCACCGACGTGGTGGTGCGCGACGACGACGAAGAGCTTGTCTGCACCATCGCGCGGATCGAGCGGGACGCCACCGAAGGCTGTGTCAGGCGCCTAGACCACATCGCCCCCGGCACCCGCGCCCCCGCACCCTAGTGTCCCGGCCGGCATCGTCTACTTCCCTCACCCCTCGGCGATGACGATGGCGGTGGCCACGGCCGCATCGTGGGAGAGGGACACGTGGAGGTGGACGATTCGCAGTTCGGTGCACCGCCGCGCCACCGACCCACTCACTTCCAGTCTCGGGCGTCCGCCGGCCGCTCTGACCACCTCGACGTCACGCCACGCGAGGTCCCCCGGAGCACCCAGTGCCTTCGCGAGCGCCTCCTTCGCCGCAAATCTCCCCGCCAACGATTCGACTCCCAGATGCGCCTCGGCCGGGGTGAACAGGCGCTCGACCAGCCGAGGCGCCCGGCGCAGGCAGTCGGCGAGTCTGGCGATATCGACGATGTCGATCCCTACTCCGACGATCATGCGCCCCTCCTTGTCACGGCCGCCCGGCGCGTGCTATTCGACGGTCACCGACTTGGCAAGGTTGCGCGGTTGATCCACGTCGAGTCCCTTCGCGCTCGCCAATTCGCAGGCGAAGATCTGCAGCGGCACCACGGTCACCAATGGAGCCAGCAGGGTCGGGATTTGGGGTACATAGATCACCTCATGTGCCACCGCGGCGACATCCACATCGCCATCCTCGGCCACCACCACGGTGCGAGCACCGCGCGAGGTGATCTCGGCGATGTTGGACAGGACCTTGGCGTGGAGCTGGTCTCTGCCGCGGGGGGAGGGAACCACGACGAACACCACCCGACCCGGTTCGATCAACGCGATGGGGCCGTGTTTGAGTTCACCGGCGGCGAAACCCTCGGCGTGGATGTAGGCAAGCTCCTTGAGTTTGAGCGCCCCCTCAAGCGCGACGGGGTACCCGACGTGGCGGCCCAGGAACAGCACCGACCCGACATCCGCCATCGACCGCGCCAGCTCGCGGATGCGGTCTTCGGCCTCCAAGACCCGCTCCACCTTCGCGGGAATCGCCTCCAGCTCCGCCAGCACGCCGCGAACCTCGTCCGCGAACAAGGTGCCTCGCAGCTGCGCGAGGTACAGCCCGAGCAGATAGGTGGCGGTGATCTGCGCCAAGAACGCCTTGGTTGAGGCGACGGCCACCTCGGGGCCGGCGTGCGTGTACAGGGCAGCATCGGATTCGCGAGGCACGGTGGAGCCCATGGTGTTGACCACTGCCACCACCTTCGCGCCTTGTTCGCGCGCGTGACGGACCGCCATGATCGTGTCCATCGTCTCGCCGGACTGGGTGATGGCTACGACGAGGGTCTTGGAGTTGACCACCGGGTCGCGGTAGCGGAACTCGTGGGCCAACTCCACCTCGGTGGGGATGCGACACCAATGCTCGATCGCGTACTTCGCCACATGACCGGCATAGGCGGCCGTGCCACAGGCCACCACGACGATCTTGTCCACGCTGCGTAACAGGGCTTCGTCAACCCGCAGCTCGTCGAGATGGAGCCGCCCCGCGGGATCGACCCGGCCCAGGAGTGTCTTGGCGACGGCATCGGGCTGATCGTGGATCTCCTTGTTCATGAAGGTGGGGAAACCACCCTTGACCGCCGCGTTCGCGTCCCAGTCGACGGCGAACAGGCGGGGCGAGCCCGCGATGCCGTCGAATCCCACCACGCTGACTCGGTCCGGGGTGATCGTCACGACCTGGTCCTCACCGAGTTCGAGCGCGTCCCGCGTGTGCTCGATAAACGCCGCCACATCGGATCCCAAGAAGTTCTCGCCGTTCCCCAATCCCACCACCAATGGGGAGGACCGGCGCGCCCCGACCACGGTACTCGGAGCGT
>JAISBQ010000153.1 GCA_031266115.1 Bifidobacteriaceae bacterium | reverse complement strand
GCGGTTCGGTGACAAGCTCGCTTTGTCGAACCTGTCGTTCAGCGTCCAGCCCGGCCTGGTCACCTGGTTCCTGGGTCCCAACGGCGCGGGGAAATCAACCACCATGCGCATCATCCTGGGCCTCGACCACCCGACCATGGGCCGGGCCACGGTCGACGGCCGCCCGTTCGCCCGCTGGGCCGAGCCGCTGGCCAAGATCGGGGCGGTCCTCGACGCCACCGGGGTCAGCCCAGGCCGCAGCGCCTACGACCACCTGCACGCCATCGGCGCGACCGCCGGGATAGGTGCCGCCCAAGCGAACAGAGTGCTGGATTACGTTGGCCTTGCCGGGGTCGCAATACGCCGGGTTGGCGGATTCTCCCTTGGGATGCGCCAACGCCTCGCCATAGCCTGCGCGCTGATAGGCGACCCGGAGATCGTGATACTCGACGAGCCAGTCAACGGGCTCGACCCCGAAGGCGTCCTATGGATCAGGAACCTCCTGAAGGACCTCGCCGCCCAGGGCCGCACCGTGTTCGTCTCATCCCACCTGATGAGCGAGATGGCGCTCACCGCACAGCACCTGATCGTCATCGCGCGCGGCACACTCGTGGCCGACACCTCCGTCGAGGAGTTCATCCGCTCCGCCTCGGCCACCACGGTCCGGGCGCGCACCAGTCTGACAACCGCCCTGGCCACCGCCCTGGCCGGCGACGGAGTGAGTGTCACTTCTTCCACCGCCGATCCGGGGCTGCTCGAAGTGACCGGCCTGGAAGCCACCGAAATCGGGGACCGGGCTCTCGCGGCCGGGCTTCCGATCCACGAACTCACTCCCGTCGCCGCGTCCCTTGAAGACGCCTTCATGGAACTGACGCGCGACAGCCTCGAATACTCATCGGCCCCACAGCAGAACGGACCGCTGTCATGACCACCATCGCCACCGCCGCTCTCCCCACCCGCCAGGCTGGGTCCTTGCGCGTCACCCTGCCGCATGTGATCCGCTCCGAATGGATCAAACTCCGCTCGCTGCGGTCCAACCTGCTCACGTTCCCAACCGGTGCCGCGATCATCCTGGCGATGGGCGTCGCCTACACGTTCGTGTTCACCAACCCCGCCATAGTCCCGCAAGAAACTGTCGGGGACTTCGACCCGGTGTCCCTGTCGCTGGCGGGAGTCATGCTCGCCCAACTGGCGTTCATCACCCTAGGCGTGATCTGCGCGACCAACGAGTATTCGACCGGCTCGATCAGAGGGACGTTCTCGGCTGTTCCCCACCGCCTCCCGGTCTTGTGGGCGAAGCTGATCGTGGTCACCGCGACGACCTTCGTGGTGGCGCTCGCCTCCGCCCTGGTCGCGTTCTTCGTCGGCCAAGCGATCCTTTCGGGAGGCGAACTGACCCACGCCCAGATCACAGATCCGGGCGTGCTGCGCGCCCTGGTCGGAACCGCCGGGTATGTGGCCGGCACCTCTTTCCTCGGCGTCTGCGCGGGGTTCTTGATCCGGTCCACCGCCATCGCCACAGCGGTGATGTTCGGAGTGTTCCTGATACTGGACTCGGTCCTCAGCCTGCTACCCCAACCGGTCTACCACGCCATCGCGCCATACCTCCCACCCAACACAGCGGCATCGTTCACCTCACTAACCATCCCCGACGACAGACTGCCCTACTGGGGCGGCCTCACCATGTTCCTCGCCTACCTCATCGCCGCGTCTGTCGCCGCCGCCGTCATCCTGCGCAACCGAGACGCCTAACCCAGCCAATTCAGCGAAATCTGAGGAAAGCCAATCCCGATTCGGTGCCGTGCGGCATCGTGCCCGATGGGCCGGTCGAGCTGCGATCGCCGAGTTCATTCGGGCGGTGGCTAGCCGGCGAGGTTGGCGACGATCTCGCGGTAGCGGCTGGTGGCCAGGTCGCTCGGTTCGCCTTTGGTGCAGAACGAGAGTTTCGCCAGCTTGGGTACCACCCGTTCCACAACCATCCGGCCGTCCACGAGTTTCGCGGTCAGGGCGTCGAACGCCTCACCGAAGCGGGGGTCAGCCTTGGCGTGGTCGTAGAAGGACAGGACGTACACCCAGTAGAACAGGTTGTAGGTGCGGAACGGATACTCGACCTGCATAAACAGGGTGCCGATGCCGTAGTGGCAGGGGCCGATGGGGGTGCGGGTGTCCCAGTGGCCGAGCAGGAACTCCACGGCCCGGTCCAGCTTCGGCTCACGGTTCAGGTGGCCGGTGTGACGGAAGGCGTCGAGGGCCATCAGCGTGGGGTGCGGGTTGGAGTGATCGGTCTCAGGGCCGTGGCCGAGATCCTCCCACCCGGTTCTCCCGGAGCGTCCAAGGCGGTGTGGTGTCCGTGGCGCGTGGCGCGTCGTCCGCAATCAGTTCCACACTGGCCGGGCAGTCTCGGGTGGGGTGCCGTCAGGCACCTGGACGCAGGTGATGATCACGAGCCGGTTTGGCGTGTTTATCCGGACCGAAGTATCGCTGGCGATCACCGGCTTACTGATCGAGGTGCTGGCGTCAACGGTGGCGCCACCGCGCCTCGTTCTTCCGGCTTGAGGCGAACTCCATGTAGGTTGCGGCTCACCGTCCGCCCAAGTACCAGGCTGCTAGCGCGGTGCGGCTGCGCAGGCCGAGCTTACTCAGGACACCGCTGACCACGTTACGCACCGACCCTTGCGAGAGGAACGCACGGGCGGCGATCTCGCGGTTGTCGAGTCCCTCGGCCACCAGTGCGGCCACTTGCGTCTCACGCTGCGTCAACCGCTCCAGTCCCGGCCTGGGGACCACGGGCGAGAGCAGGCCGTCGAGCCGGCCCGCCACCGCCGCCCCGAACACCGATCCGCCGGCCATGACCGTCCGTAGGGCGGTCGCAATCGCTGCCACATCCTGTTTCACCAGATAACCCTTGGCGCCCATGCGGAGCGCGGCGGTGATATAGGAATCGTCGACAAAGGTTGTCAAGAACACGATGCGCGCCTTGGGCCAGCGGGCGAGGATGTCGCGCCCGGCGTCCAATCCAGTGGCCGCCTGGCCGCCCGCCCCCGCCGAGGTACTGCCCATCCCGGCCGCGTCCCCCAACTGGATGTCCAACAGGGCCATGTCCGGCGAGAGCCTGTCCCACAGGCGCCAGGCTGCGGCCGCGTTGTGGCCGGTCCCCACCACCTCAACGTCTTCGGCCGTACCGAGAATTGTGGCCAGCGATTCGGTGACGAAGGGGTCGTCGTCCACAATGACCACCCGGATTAGCTCCCCGGTCACGGTTCCTACTCCTTTGCGTTGGTCCGCGGCACCGACACGAACACCCGGAAGCCCTCGTCAAAGCCGGCTTTGGCGACACCGCCCAGGGCACGGGCGCGCTCCTCGATGGTCGCCAGCCCCATGCCCCCGGTCCCTGCACCGAGGGGAACGCCACCCCTGGTGGGGCCGTCCGGCGCGGGCCTCGAACCGTCATCGTGCGCCGTCAGTTGATAAACGCCGGGACGTTCGACGACGGCGATCCGCACCGAGCGAGCATCCGAATGCCGCAGCGTGTTCGCCACCGCTTCTCGGGCGATGGCCGCAAAGGCACGCCCAACCACCGGCGGCAGGTCCCCGGCCTGATAGTCCAATGCGATTCGAAGGCGTGTGCCCGCTCCCAGGGCGACGAGGCTCGCCTCCAGGTCCACCGCCTCATCGCGCAAGCCATGAACCGAGGCGCGGATGGTGTCCATGGCGTCCGCCAAGGTCGCGGCGAGCGGAGCCAGCCGCTCGGAAACATCCGGACGCGACACCATCAGCGCTTGAGCCTGCAGCAGCGAGCGAGTCAGCAGGTGGCCGGCGTTGTCGTGGATTTCGCGGGCGATGCGGGAGCGTTCATCCGCGGTCGCCAAGCGAACTTCGAGGTCCTGACGCTCCGCGAGGTCGGCGTTCCAGGCGTGGAGCCGTTGGGATGTGGCGGTGAGCTCGTCCCGCAGCGTCCGGTAGCGTTCGATGACGGCCGCCACGTTGGCCGTCCGCCAAGCCATCAGTCCCACACAGCCCCCGAGCACCGCCACGACTACTATCACCAGCCCGGGGACACGGCCGAGGCAGGCAAGCAGTGCCGCCGCCGGGGCAAGCAACCACCACCTGCCCAGGCAAGACACGTCGTAGACCAGCAAAGGCAGCCAAGGCAGAGCCCCAGGCCAGACCACCGCGCCGGCGCACGCCACCACCGGCACGTGGCGCCAAGGACGCGGATCGACCTCCCGCCCAAGTTCGGCCAGCGCGGAGACGAGCACGGCCACGAGGCCGCCCGCCACGAGCGCGGCGCTAGCACCGGTCTGGCCGCCACCGCCCGCCCCAGAGCCAGCCACGTCCCGTGCGGCGACGGCCGCCACGAAACACAGCGCCAACGCGACACCCTTGTCCGCGATCCGCTCCACGCCACCAACGTAGTGGCCCGGCCCAGCCCGGACGCGGCTCCGCAGATGACAAATGTCATGGCTGTCACAGCCAAGGCGTGACACGTGGCACTGTCGCCAACCCTGGCACGGATGAAGACTGGAGGCCATGATGCGATCAAAGGCGGCCCCATGCCCGTGGTAGAAGTGACCGACCTGGTCAAACGCTACAAGGAAGTCGTGGCGTTGGACCATTTCGACCTGGAGATAGCCAAGGGCGAGATCTTTGGACTGCTGGGACCCAACGGGTCCGGTAAGACCACGGCGATCAACTGCATTTTGCAGTTGCTGACCTATTCCAGTGGCGAGATCAGGCTCTTCGGTGAGCCGATGAGCCCCACACGCTACGACCTAAAGCGACGGATCGGCCTGGTTCCGCAGCAGGTGGCTGTACTCCCAGAACTCACCGTGCGCGAGAACATCGACTATTTCTGCTCCCTCTACGTGGCTAGCGCCCAGCGCCGCCGCACCCTGACGGATCAGGCGATCGAGTTTGTGGGTTAGGGGAACAACGCCAAGTTCCGGCCCAAGAAGCTGTCCGGCGGGTTGGTCCGGCGCCTGAACATCGCCTGCGGTGTAGCTCACCGGCCGGATCTGGTCCTCTTTGACGAGCCCACCGTAGCGGTCGACCCGCAGAGCCGGAACGCGATCTTGGAGGGCATTCGCGGCTTGGGTCGCGAGGGCTCCACGGTGGTCTACACCAGCCATTACATGGAGGAGGTGGAGCAGTTGTGCACCCGGATCATGGTGATGGACTCCGGGCGGGCGGTCGCGGTGGGAACCAACGCGGAGCTCAAGGCGATGGTCGGGATCGGAGAGCGGGTACGGGTGGAGTTGGACCGCGCGGACGATGCCGTCTTGGCGGCCATCCGTTCTTTGCCCCACACCGAGCGCGCTGAGTTGCGTGGCGCCACCCTGCAGGTGGCTTGTGCCCCCGGAGCCCGGGGCTTGGGGGAAGTGGTGGAGGCTCTGGCCCTAGCCGGCGCCTCCTACAGCCGTATCTACTCTGAATCGCCCACGTTGAACGACGTGTTCTTGGAGCTCACGGGCGCGGAGCTGCGCGATTGACATGACTGCGTTCCTTTACGCCTTCAAGGCGACGCTCCGCAACAAGGGCACCACGCTGTGGGCGATAGCCATGCCTCTCGCCCTGGCCAGTCTCTTTTACGTGGCATTCGGAAACCTGGACGCCTCGTACCGCCCCAGCCCGGTTCCGCTGGCCGTGGTGGATGATTCCGCCTACCGCGACGCCCCGGGCCTCGCCGCCGCCATCGACGCGGTGTCCTCCGGCGCGGAGCCCTGGTTGGCGCCAACCTATGTCGCGACTGCCACCGAGGCGGCCAGGCTGGTGGACGACGGCGGTTTGTATGGCTACATCGCGGCGGACGCGGATACCGGGGCGCTGCAATACCACCGCGACTGGCGCGAGTACCTGGGCGCTGACCCGGGCCACGAGGTTGTGGCGGCGATCCTTGACGCCTACACGCAGAACGCGGCCGTGGCGGCGGAGATGGCGGCTGGGCCCGTGGAGTTGGGCGCCGGGGCCTCGACTCAGGTGGCCGAAGCTGCCGATGTTTCCGAGCGGCTCGCCCGGTTACGGGCTGCCATGGAGGAGGCGCCAGCGTTCACCAAGGCCGTCCAATTGACGGCAAACCCGCCAAGCAACCAGGTGCGCTACTTCTATTCTGCGTTGGGCTTCTCTGTGCTGATGGGCTGTTCGTTCGCGGTTGCCGGAGTCGCCCGGCTCAAGCCGAACCGGTCCATCTTGGGCGCGCGCCTCAGCGTGGGCGGCAAGAGCCGCCTGGCGCTCGTCGCGCCCACGGTGGGCGCGGCGCTCGTGCTTGCCTATGGCACTCTGGTGATCGCCTACCTCTACATGCGCTTCGCCCTGGGCGTGGACTTTGGCGGTAAGGACTTCCAGATTCTGGCGGTCTTGGGTGCGGGGGCGGTGGCCGCCACGGCGTTGGGGACGGCTATCGGCGCGCTTCCGTTGCCGGAGGGCGTCTTGAGTGGCGTTGTGACCACCGTCGCCTGTGTCTCGTCGCTGTTCGCGGGTCTGTACGGGCCGGGCAGCCAGCACCTGGCCGAGGACCTGGCTCGCGCCGCGCCCTGGACTGTGCCGCTGAATCCGGCGCGCGAGATCTACGACGCCCTTTTCAGTCTCTACTGCTACGACACGTTCGACCACGCGGCCCGGATCATGGCGCAGTTGGCCGTGCTGGCGCTCGCCCTATTCGCACTGGCTCCATTAGGCCTGAGGAGGGTTCGCCATGACCATCTTTAGGACGGCTTTGCGATTGGTCATCCGGCGGCCCTTGATGCTGGTGGTCCATCTGGGGCTGCTTGGGCTCATCGGCGTGTTTCTCATGGCCGGGTCGATGTCCACCCCGCCCGCGGGCGCGATCGTTCCGATCAAGCCAACCGTGGGGGTGGTGGACCGCGACCACTCGGAACTGTCCCAAGCGCTGGCACGGCACTTGCGCGATCACGGGACGCTGGTCGAAATCGGCCAGCAGAGACGGGACCTGCAAGACGCGGCGGCGCTTGGAGAGGCCGCCTACATCGCCGTGATCCCGGCCGGTTACCAGGACGCGTTCGTGATGGCTGCTGGCCGCAACCACGCGAATACGGGTGGAGATGGCGGAACGGGAACAGACGGCATCGGACACAAGGGACAAGTCCGCCAGCCGTTGGTGGAAACCGTGGCTACCCTCGAATCGGCGCAAGGCCGGTACATGGATCAGCTGGCGAATTCGTTTCTGCGTCTGGTGCGGGCCGGGTTGCTCGCGGCGCCGGAGGAGGGACTGGGGGAGGCGCTGCAGCGGGCCGAGCGGATCTCCAGCCTGGCCGTGGAGCAATCGGTGGTGGCACGTTCTGGAAGGACAACGGACACGCAGCGGTTCGGCTACTACATGGCGTATGCGGCCTATCCTCTGACCGCAGGGGTGCTGGTCTTGACCGGATTGATGGTCCGCTCGTTCCAAGTCGGCGAGATCCGGCGCCGGAACCTGGCGGCACCGGTTCCGCCAGGCCGGACGGCCGCACAGCTAGGCCTGGCGGGAGCGGTGGTGTGCGTGGCGGGCTGGGTGTGGGTGACCGGGCTATCGCTCTTTCCCGCGGCGGGAGGCATGGCGGTTCTGACCGGCGCGAGCAGCGTCTTCGCCTTGGCGGCGGCGGCCACCTTGGTGTACGCCGTGGTGCCGCTGGCGATGGGGTTCATGGGTGCGCAGCTGGGAATGGGTGGCACTGCACTCAATGGTTTTGGCACCATCGGCGGACTGGCGTTCGCGTTTCTCGGCGGGCTGTTCACCGCCGGCGTGGAGACGACGGGCGCGATGGCCGCCATCGGCCAATTCACGCCGACGCACTGGCACCTGAAGGCGATCGATGCCACGCCGGGGCTCACCCATGTGTCGTGGGAGTCGTTGGCGGCGTACTTGGGCCCGCTGGGGATGGAACTCTTGTTCGCCGCCGCTTTCGCCGCCCTTGGCTTGGTAGCCGGTCGCATGCGCAGGCAGACCGCCGAATCGGGCGGCCTACCCCTTGACAGTGACGAGTGAGCCGGCGTCATGGAGACTGATCCTGCCCGATGCCGCGCCGGTCTTGAGCACTACCGAGGGTCCAGAACTAGCTCGGCTTTTGGGTGAACGACGTCCCGGAGATGGCGCTATCGCAGTCGATGCGGTAAAGCAGGCGTTTCGTGGTTGTGCCGATGCCGATGTCGGTGACAGGCCGGTCGGAGGATGGCTGGTGAGGTGGGCAGCGGTGATTCTGTCGAGCCGAAACCAGCGGATCGCTTGTCGCGTATGACAGTAGGCGGTGAGATGCCAGCGCCCATTCTGTGAGCCTCTCAGGCGATGGTGAAGTCGAAGTAGGTGTCGGGGAACGGCTCGCCGCGCAGGGTGTAGTGCCACCATTCGAACTCGTAGGGCGCGAAGCCGGAAGCCTCCATGATGGACCGCAGATGGGCGCGGTTTCTCGCGTCGACCGCCCCGATCCCTGGGGCTCCGTGGTGAGAGATCGGGTCCATCAAGTCATAGCCGCCACCCATCGACGCAAGTTCCCTGGTGGCCAGGTGATATAGCGTCAGATCGACCGTACTGCCCCGGCAGTGGCCTGACTTCGCGGCGACGTATCCCTTCGCGAACATCTCACGCCTGGCGATGTTCGGGTAGTGGCGTCGCTTCGTGACGCCATCCTCAGGTTCGCCGGACCAGCGGGCGAAGCACTCCACGGCGCGTTGCGGGCGGTAGCCGTCCCACAAGAGCAGGCCGAATCCCAGCGATGCCGCGATGTCGCGCGCGACGCTCAGAGCCGCGCACAGAACCTGCGTGCCGACGATCCGGTTCACCGCGTATCCGTCGACCGGCCTGCCCGTGAAGTTGTCCCATGTGGCGTATTTGGCGTCCCACCGTATTCCGGGCACGCATTCGTCGATGAAGGCGAAGTCGCTGTTCATTCCGGCTCCCGCGACCGCGCCGACGCGACGAGCCGGTCGATGATGTCTCCCAACGTCAGTCCCGCCGCCGCCATCATCCTGGGGAAGCGGCTGTAGGAGGTGAGTCCGGGAAAGGTGTTGACCTCACCCAAGACGAGGGTGGCGTCATCGGCCAGGAACATGTCCACCCGCGCGAGACCCTGGCAATCCAAAGCGCGATACAGGGTCTTTGCCGCCTCGTGGACGGCTGACCGGGACTCCGGGGGAATGTCAGCAGGAACGATCGTGGTCGAGTTCTGCGACCCGCGCTCGGGGGCGTCCTCTTGGTGAATGCGGAAGAATCCGTGCGAGAGACGGATCCGGTCCACTTCACCGACGATGACGTCCCGGCCCTCACCCAAGACCGCGCAGCCAATCTCGCTGCCGGTGACGGCCTCCTCGATGAGCACTTTCGGGTCGTACCTCCGGGCGGTGGCCACGGCATCCGGCAGCTCCGCGGCCCGCGACACCGTGCTCACGCCGAATGACGAACCGGAACGAGCCGGCTTGACGAAGACTGGGTAGGTGAGATCGCCAGGGTAGGTGAGGTCACCGGCATCGGGCGCTGATCCTGTCTCTAGGACCCAGTGGTTCGGTGTCGCGATCCCTGCAGCCCGGGCGATGACGTAGGTGACGGTCTTGTCCATGCACAGCGCGGAACTGAGAATGCCGCAGCCGGCGTAGGGGATGCCGGATAGCTCGAGCAGACCCTGGATCGCACCATCTTCACCGAATCTGCCGTGGAGCACCGGCAGTATCACATCAAGCCGGACCGGTTCGACGTGAGCCCCATCGAGGATCAGGAGTCCATGGACCGTCCGATCGGGCGACAGGACCGCCGGTCGGCCGCGCTCCTCCCAGCCGGGTCCTGGCCCGTCGGTCAGCATCCACGCGCCGCCGCTCGTGATCCCGATCCAGAAGGGCTCGTAGGTCGCCGAGTCAAGACTCCGGGCGACCTCCCGCGCTGACTTGACCGAGACCGGATGTTCTTCCGACACGCCACCGAACACGATCCCGAGCCTCAACCTCCCGTTACCCATGGCGCCGCGCCTCGCTGTCATAGGTGAGGCAGTTGACGAGCGTGTTCTCCACGATGTCGCGTAGGGCGTGACCCGTGTAGTACGCGGTGTGAGGGCTGATGAGCACGTTGGGGAGTTCGTGGAGGCGTCGCAGCGCGTCGCATCCGCCAAGGGCTCCGGGCCGGTCGGTGTAGAACACTTCCTCTTCGCCTTGGATGACGTCCAACGCCGCGCCACCGAGCCGGCCGTGCTCCAGCGCCGACGCTAGGGCGTCAGTGTCGATGAGCCCTCCGCGCGCGGTGTTGACCACGACGGCGCCGTGCTTGATCTGGGCGATCCGCGTGGCATCGAGGAGATGACGGGTGCGAGTGGTGAGGGGGGCGTGCAGCGTGACGATGTCACTCTCCCGCAGCAGATCGGTCAACGGCACGTAGCGGACCGAGCCACTCGGACGGATGTCGTGAGCCAGAATCCGGCAGCCGAAGCCGCGCAGCCGGTCGATGACGGCGGCGCCGATCCGGCCCGTTCCCACGACCCCGACGGTCAGATCGCGTAGCTCTGCGCCCCGGACACCGGCGGGCCGATAGTCGTGGGCGTCCGTGCGGCGAACCATGGACCTGGCGCCACGCACAATCATGAGCATCGCCATGAGCGTGAAATCGGCGATGGCGTCGGGGGAGTACGCCACTGTCGCGACGCGCAGGCCGACCGCCACCGCGTAGCCCACGTCGATGTGGTCGATGCCGACGCTTCGGGTGGACAGGTACATCACTCCGGCGCGGCTCAGGGCGAGCAGCGTCTCGTTGGCGATGGGCGTCTTGTGGTTGACGCTGACGCACCGGTTCCCGGCCGCCAACGCGACGGTCGCCGCCGATGGCGGCGCGTCGGTGAGTGTCGCTATGGCACCGAACTGCGGGGCGAGTTCACCGAACAACGTGGCCTCGTCCTCGTCGCAGCCGTAGACCGTGATCCCGGTAACGGCGCGGGATGGCGTGGGTGCCAGCGGCCGGGGCGCAGTGCTGTGGTTCATGCGACCAGTCAACGCCGCCGGGTGTTGCCTCCACGTATGAGCATTTCGATATCCGTGCGATACGCCCTCGAATCGCCGGCACTCGGGCCTGCTCGGTCAACCGACCGTGATGGTCTTCTTGGCTGTCCTTCCGTTCACGACCAGGACGATGACGGTCTTCCCCTTTGCCCTAGCAGTCACCCGTCCCACGGCGTTGACCGTGGCGACGGCCCGGTTCGTGGACCGCCAGTGACCGACGGCACGGACCGCTCCGGCAGGGTTGAGGTCGGGTTTGAGAACGACCGACCCTCCGACGGTCAACGCCGAGGGACCGGACAGTCTCATCGTGACGAGCCGTTTGGACGTGGCCGTGGCCCTGGGTATCACCTTGATTTCGATGGTGACAGGTTTGGCGCCCGGAGAGGAGAGCGTGATCTGGGTGCGGCCCACGGCCAATGCCGTGACGCGCAGTGTGGCGGCGCTTCCCGTCCGCCACGTCATCGTCCCCGACTTCTTCCCCTTGGTGACAGTGGCGATGGCGGCAGCGCGGCTCTTCCAAGTGACGCGGACCGAGCCAGTCGGTGTCTCGGGCGCCGGATAGGTGGCGACTTTGAGCTTCGTCGCGGTCCCGGCAGGGATGACCACCACCTTGAATCTGGTCCCGAACCGGGCCAGTCGCGGTCCCTTCGGCGCGGGTACCGCCTCGACCAGTGTCGAGGCGTCCGGTCCGGATGACGCGGAGGCAGGCGGGCTCGTCGGTGCTCCCGGCTCGGCGGGCGCCGGCCGCAACGGTCCCGGACTTGGCACAGCATCCGATCCCGGCGATGGCGATCTGTCCGGTCCCGGCGGTGGTGCCGCGCCTGGACTCGTGGAGGGTGACAGCGACGATGCCGGAGACTCACTCGGGTCCGAAGATGGCGAGTCGCTCGGATCAGGGGACGGCGACTCACCTGGGTCGGAAGATGGCGTCCCACTCGGGTCGGGCGACGGCGACCCACTGGGGCCTGGAGTTGGCGACTCGCTCGGGTCAGGCGACGGCGACCCACTCGGGTCGGGAGAATCGGGCCCTGCGATGATGGACAGCGTCCCCTGACCGACGGTGATCGCATAGTTGGCGCTCACATCGGTCCCTTCGCGGGTGATCCGCACGGCTCCGGTCGCCAGGGCGCTCGGGTATTCCCCGACCGCGGTCCCGGCGGCCGTTGCCGTCGCGGTGGCCAGCGCGTCGCCATCGGCCAGCGTGCCCCCAGTCACCGTGACGGGCAAGCTCACGCTGATCAACTCCCCTGTGAACTCCCGCTCGCCCGAGCCCACGGTCACGGTCACAGGCCGCTCGTCCACCGTGAGCGTCCCCGACGTCACGGTCCCCACCGCGTACCCAGGGGGCATCGCCGTCACCTCGGCCGTGACCTCGTACTCGCCGACCCTCTCTCCAGGATCCCGACCGAACTGCACCTCGTAGTCTTGGCCGGCAACCCACCCGGTCGGCACCCCGCTCAGCGTAAAGACCGGATCGGCCGCGCCATAGATCTTCCGCGCGGCTCGAACCGTCACATCCACCAGGGCCACGGCTCCCACGGTGGTCGCGTCGGCCGCGGTGTTGTTGGCCGGAGTCAGGTCCTGGCCGTGGGTGGCATCATCGGCCGCCGATGCCGTCGCGCTGAGTTCCGCGTCCACCTCCGCATCCGCGCCCACCGTCCGGGCGACTGTGAATACGGCCTGCGTCCCCGCCGCGAGATCGAACGGCTCCCACGTCACGGAGCTCTCGCTCCCGGCCACAGTGGCCGTGCCGCCACCCGACACAGCGCCAACGGACTGCGGGCCGCCAACGGTCAACGCCAACTCGATCCCCGTGGCGGGCTCCTGGCCATCGTTGCGAACGGTCACCACGTAGGTCCCGCTCGATCCCGGCGGCGC
>JAISBQ010000053.1 GCA_031266115.1 Bifidobacteriaceae bacterium | reverse complement strand
GGGGTGTCCGACCCCCCAGGGGGCCGGGACCACCACAGCACGGCGCCTGACGCACTGGTTTCCGACCGCGTCGATGGTCAGGGGGGAACGGCATCGTCCGCTGACGGGGCCGCGATCCGGCGCGTGGCAGTCTTGGAAGACATCGTGGACCACACCAACGTGGGGGCCATCATCCGGGCGGCGGCAGGACTGGGGGCGACCGGCGTGTTGGTCACGCCGAGGTGCGCAGATCCGTTGTACCGGCGTGCTGTCCGCGTCTCCATGGGGACGGTGTTCCAGGTGCCGTGGACGCGGATCGATCCATGGCCTGGGGGGATCGCCCAGCTACGGTCCGCCGGGTTCACGGTGGCTGCGATGGCGCTACGACCAGATGCCATACCGCTGGACGAGTTTGTGAAGCGGGGCCTACCCGCCAGGCTCGCACTGCTGCTGGGCACCGAGGGCACAGGCTTGGCGGCGCCCTCGGTGAACGCCGCCGATGTCGTGATCCGGATCCCCATGTCCGGCGGGGTGGATTCCCTCAACGTTGCCGCGGCAGCCGCTGTGGCCCTGTGGGCCACCCGGCCACAGCCCTGACCCGCCCGATCTTTCCCGCGAGTTTCAGGTTTGCGGGCCGAATCAGGCCATTTGGGCCCGCAAACCTGAAACTCGGCGCCCTGGGGCGGGAGGCGGGGCAGGGGGGAGCGCCGCCTTACCTGGTGACGCGGAGCGTCCCGGCCTTGAAGGTCTTGGACATCGCACGTTGAGAACCCAAGTACACGAGGTTCACTGTGTGCCGGCCGACGCCCAGCTTGGGCAGAGTCCACGTCAACGAGCCTCGCTTGAGGGTGACGGTCTTGCGAACCTTCTTGTCGACGAGCACCAGGACCTTGCCTGTGGCCGCCGAACCTCCCACGGTAAGGCTGCCCTTGACCGTCGGCCGAGCTCCAGCCTTGACTCGGCGCGCCGACACCGTGAACTTCCCGGTGGGCGCCGCCTTCACGGCCGAAGTCCCCACGTCGGTCCCCACGCCAGTCAGGGCTTCAACCACGAGATTCGAGTCCACGGCGGCGGGAGTGGGAGCGGCGGAGGTCACGGTCACGGTGGGTCCGGGAACCGACACCTGGTTCGGAGGGGAACTCGCCGTGACCGTCGGACCCGACACCGGAACCTCTTCAGTCACCGTCGGACCGGGCACGGACACGGTGAGCGTGGCCCCCGGGGCCGTCTCGGTTGTCCTTGGCCCTGGAACAGTGCGGGTTACCACAGGTCCCGGCACGGTCTCCGTCACCGTTGGCGCCGGTTGCGCTGAGGGCAGCACGGTCAGGGAGATCGCGGTGGCAGACGGGAGATATGTTGCGGTGCCGGGGTAGTCCACGGTCAGGGTGTAGACCCCGGGCGTGACGGTGCGGGGGATGTCGAACTCGGCCGTGCCATCAGATGCCAACCCCACCGTCGCGAGCCCCGCCCCGCCCAGCGAGACTGATAGGACGCCATCGGGTACAAGGCCGCCAGTGGCCAGCGCTATCACCTCGGCTGAGACCGGTCCGCCGGCCCCTTCCTCGATGCTCACCTGCGGATCGACCACGACGCGCGTGGCCACGGTGGGCAGCGGATCCCCGCACGGGTCGCCCGTATCGACGGGCTCGGGGGCCATCTCTTGGACGATGCCGGATGCGTCCACCACCGCGTCGTCCTCCCTGACCGTCAACCGGCCGAACGCTTCCGCTGTCGAGGCTCCGCCGACCACCGAGGCTGTGACGGTGTAGGCGGTGGTTGCGCTCGCGGAGGTAGTCCGGTTTCCGGACATCGGCACATCGAACGCGGCACAGACCTGACCTGCTGGGATGGTGAACGCCCGGGCGGAGTTCTGGGCGAGGCCAGTCTCGGCGCCGATCACCTCGAAATACCCCGTGACGGGCATGGGTGCCGGACGGTCCAGGTGCGCCGCGATCAGCGCGGTGCCTGGCCCGGCGCCCTCGTTGACGTAGGTGTTGCCCATGGACAGACGGGGCAGCGAGGTGGGCACCGATGCCGATCCGACGGCGGAATCGGTGAACGCCAAGTCGGACAGGTACACCCCGCCGGGCTCGCTGCCGACCTGCGGGGCAAAGTCGATGCGCGCAAGCCTGGTCAGATCGATTCCCGTGATGTCCCGGACCGGGATGTACACCTGGCGCAGGATGGTCTTGTGCACGTTGGTGGAGCCGTTGCCGCTCACGGTGTTGAACGGCAACGGCTCTGGCGCCGTGGAATAGTCGGCGGTGGCAACCGTGGCCGTGGCACCCGCCTGGTCGTGCAGGGTGATGGTCATGTGGGCCGGGGCTGTGGCGAGCGCCGTCGGGGCCGCGCGCAGGGTCAGAGCCTCACGATGTGAGACATCGCGCGCCGACGCCGGGACGTCGACACGCAGCGTCGACGGCGTCTGGGTAGCCGTGCGGGCCGGCCACGTGAAGTGCACCACCGGTGTGGCGGGCGCCGAAGGCGCGAACCGCATCTGAGCCCAGTGCGGCGCTTGCGCGGAGGACAGCGTGGACGCGCACACTGGGGTGCCGTAGGGCGCCGGGGCGCCAGACATCGATGCGCAATACACGGCGCTGGCTCCACCCAGGGCGCGCACGGTATTTGAGGGTGTCTCGAAGGAGTTGACCATCGTGGTGGACGATGCCGGTCCGCTCGCCGTGGTGACAATCGTCGCCCCCATGTCACGCATTGCCGTCGTGGTGGCGCCGGAACCGTCGAACAAGGGGAGGAATTCGGTCTCCTCCCCGACGGTCAACCGGAACCAGGCGGTAATGAGCGCAGTGCCCAACGCATACTGGTCAGCGGCTGGCAGCCGGGTGGTGGTCTCGGCGACTGACGGATCGGTGCCACATACCGAGTTCAACCTGTTTCCCCAATCGTCCGAGGCGGAATAGGGGAATCCGCCGGGGGTCCAGATGGTGTTATAGAAGTTGTGGTCGGTTCCCATGGCCAGGACAGCAGAACGCAGGACGTCATCGCCGAAGATGGCGCGGGAGTCATCGATGAAATGCTGACCTTGCAGATTGGTCACATCCCCGTCGCAATAGGGCAGGATCGTCATCATCGGAATCTCGGGGAGGGTGAGTCGCCCGAAGTCGACTGGCGCCAGCGGGAGGACCGAGACAATGGAGTACGGCTCGGGGAGGTTCTGGTTGAGTAGTGCGGCTCGCACGACGCCGTCGCCGCCGCGCGAGTGGCCCATGAGTCCGATGGCGGACAGATCGATCCGCCCCACGAGCGCCTCGCCGAGTTGGTCGACGGATCCGGTGTTCGCCGCTGCGAGGTAGTCGATGTGATCGAGAACGAGTTGGCCCCGTGCGGTCGCGCCGTAGTCGAACGCGAGCTGATTGTCGTTCGCGTTGATGGCGTTGGCGCTCACGGAGACCACCACATATCCGAGCGCCGCCAGTGCATCGCCAGCCCCGTCATATCCGAGGTAGCTCGGAATCTCAGTCTGCGCGTCCGTGCACGGATACCGCAGGGGGTTGGCGGGCGTACCGGCACATGACCCGTGGCGGCCGTGAAGCATGACAATGAGTGGCGACGGGG
>JAISBQ010000048.1 GCA_031266115.1 Bifidobacteriaceae bacterium | reverse complement strand
TGGGTGTCCTGTTGGGCACCGCTTGCCCGCCTCGCGCGTCGGATTGTTGGTCTTGTCGCGTGGGGCGGGTTTTCCTTGCCAGGCTGGCCGGAGGCCAAGCGGCAAGAAAACTCGTGGGGGTGGCGGCGGAGATGATCACGGCGTTTCACTCCGGCGCCGTAGAAGCAGAGGACCGGCCACGACCCCCGCCAACCCCGTCGCTAGCGCGCCGCCCAAGGCACCGCGAGCAGGCGAGGCGCCGACCGCTGGTGTCATCGGTAACGGCGCGGCGTCGTTCTGGGCGGGGATCACCTGTGCCTCGGTGTCCTCGCCCACCGGGTTGGGGCTATCGGCATCGGATGGGAGGACGTTGGGGTCCTGAACGTCTGGAGAATCTGCGGTGTCATCCTCCTGGGCGTTGGGTTCAGGTGGATTGCCGCTGGGGTTGTCTGATGCCGGGCTGGTGGTCGACGGGCTCGTGCTCGGTGTAGGAGTGGTCGGGCTGGCGGGCGCGTCCGTTTCGATTCGGGTGCCTGAGGGCGGGTTGGTCACGGGTTCGGCGCCCGGTTGGCCAGGGGCAGCGGGCTCGCCACTGAGTGGGTCCGCCGGGTCGTCCTTTGGCGGGTCAGATCGACCGTCAGTTGGTGGGTCAGTTAGGCCGTGAGTTGGTGGCTCAGTCGGGTCGTCGTCGGGTCCGGTGATCTTACGGATTGCCCGGACTGCGCTCAAGGCTTGGTCGCGGAGGGTGCCGGTGAGGGGGAGGTAGCCTTCGGGGAGTTGACCGATGGAGCTGCCGGGGGTTTGTCCGGTGGTGACTGCGTATTCGATCAGGTCGGCATATTGGTCTCGTTGGGCCTGGTCCAGGGCGTTCACATTGACTGCCGCGTACATCAGGGTGGTCAGTGGGTAGGCGTCGGTGGGTAGGGTGGCCGGGTTGATCACCCCGACTCCACCGGTTCCGGTGTCTTCCTGTGCGGCCACAGCAGCGGCCATCGCAGCCGGGTTGGCGTCCACGAACACTCCTGGCGAGTTCGGGACCCCCAGGAAAGCTGTCGCCAGGCCGTACCGGGCCGCTTCAGCCGCGCCGGTATATCCGGTCAGGAACACGCCGTTGAGGTTGCTCAACCCGTTGGAGACATAGTTTCCGTGGGTGGCTCCGTTCCACGCGGATGCGTCCCATTCAGTTTTCGAGCCCGTGTCAGCGCGGAACACCATCCGTGCTGCCGATCCCAAACTGGATGCGTAGGGACGCACCTGGGCAATGTCATACCACCACTGGACTGCGGTGGAGGTGACCCGGACGAACTGCGGTAGTTCGGTCTGATCGGCTTTGGGGAAGGTGTCCACCGGGGTGTCACACAGACACAGCGGGGACCCATCCACGTCGGTCAGTCCGACCTCGCGCCACTGCACCTGCCCGGCTTCGTCGCGGACCGGCAACAGTGCCATACCATTCGAGCCGGCCTCCGACGAAGGAACCTCAGTGAACACCGGCACTTTCGCGTCCGGGTGGCCTTTGGGCAGATACCACGGGTTCAGGGTCATGCCTGTGTTGCCCTCATCGCCCGGACGGATATTGTCTGCCTCCCCAGCCAGGAACGCCCGCGCCGCGTCATCCGCCCGCAGATACGCCCACAACTGGGCGATCCCATCCGCTGAGTCCGGGCCGGTCATGACCAATGTCCCACCCTGGGTGAACACCCCATCGGGATTCAACGCCCTGAACTCCGGATCGTTGGTCAACCGGATCGGGTTCGTGTACCACGGGCCAGGCACGCGGTCCCTCCCGTAGTAGTACAACGACTGTTCCAACCCATAGGAGTGGGTCACCAGTTTCGCCACCAGACGCGGACTCAACCGGATTCCGGTCTCGATATGTCCGTCCCGGTTGGCGAGGAACGCGACCACCAGCCCCGAGACCGCGACCGGTGCGTACACCACCCGCGCATCGGCCAAGCGACCTGGGTCATGCCCCTCGCCCAACCACTCCTCAGCCAGGGGACGCGACGTGATCGCCATCGAAGCCGTCCCGGACAGCAACTGGTCCCGGACCAACTGGTCAGACGAGGTAGTCAACGTGAACGCGCTACCCCCGGCCCGGCAGATACCCGCCTGCCATGAGGAGAAAGCATCCGCGACCCCCTGGGACCCTGACACGCGCACCTCGGCGCGCCCTGGCGGGCACGGTGGACCAGTGGGACGGAACTCCAACCGCACCACCACCCGGTTACCCCAATAGTCACACCCCGGATTCACCGGAGAGTTTTCCTGGATGGCTCCAGTCTTGTCACCGGTCGACGAAGGCACTGGGATGTAACAGTCCTCGCTCGCCGCCGAGGTATGCACGCCACGGGGCACCACCACCAGCCAACACCGGGTCCCGGTGGCCGAGCCCTCATCCCCGCATCCCAGATAGGGTTGGGCCGCAGCCGACTGGGCCTCGAACAAGAACTCCGCTGTCCCCGTGGCGTCCACCATGACACTGCGTTCATTCGCGGTCTCCGGGCGCACCACTTGCAACAACTCCGAGTCGGCCCTGTAGTCGACGGTCACCAAGTCCCCTGAGTAATCACGGCCTGTCACTGCCCGGAACGGCACCGTCCCCTTAGAATCCCGGCCACCGCGATTCCGTGCCGACCGGGGCGTGCCAGGTGCAGCGCTGCCGGTGGACGCAACCCATGCACCCCACAGACAGTTCTCGTAGAACTCCGGGTCGGTCGGGTCTCCCCAACACTGCATTGCCTGGACAAAGTTCGCGCCCATCGCCGCTTTACCATCAACCGGGCTCACAAGAGACGTCGTCCCACCGGGCATCCCGGTCACGGTGACCGTGACCGATTCGTCCACCAGGTCGGTGGTCTTCGACACGCTCACCTGGACGTTCTCGAAGTCGCCGTAGTGGACTGACGCTGGGTCCCGGTCGGGTTGGAACTGTTGCAACTCCGGAGTGTTGCCACCCGCCCAAGCGACCGTGACGGCATCGTCGGTGGGGGTCGAGGCGTTGGACGGGGAGAGGGCTGCCAAACCGATCCCCGAGACGACCGTCACCGCCAGGCCGCCTGCCGTGAGTGCGCGCGCCAGGAGACGGCGGGTGTTCAGGGTGTGCGGACGGTGCAGGCTGCCGTGACTGGACTGGGCTCGGACTCTGGCGTGTCGCGGTGGGGCGGGCCTGTCGGTCCGGTGCCCCAGCAAGGCTCGGCGGGCCATCGCGCCCGTGCCGGTCAATCCGCGCATCCTCGATCCCCTCGGCCACCGTGCGGCCACGCCGGTCCTCCTGTCATGTGCTCGCTTGCCGGAGGGCCGCATGGGCCGGCGTCCGGGGCGAGAACGTCAACTGATCGCGCCGGACGGGTAGTCCTAGCGGCTCACGCCACCGTCCGCTGTCCGGCGCGACACATTCTGGCGAGCGGGCTTGACCAGCACAAACACCAGGAATGGCGGAGATCGCCGAAGGTTAACGGTCAAGGGGTCGAAGGGTAAACACCTGGTGACCACTCGCCCAACGCGGGGTGCCGTTCAGGCGTCCGAAGGGGGAACGCCGCGTTGCCGCGCGGTGCCAGTCAGCGCTACGTAGGTCAAAGGCGAACGTCAGCCCGTGGCCATCAACCGGAGCGCTCACGGCAGGCGCCGCGGCAGGTTAACTCTTCCGTGCCGGCGTGTCGCCAGTGTGTCGCGAGGCCGACACGCTGGCGAGTGAGTACGTCAGGGGACAAGGCCGCAGGTCTTCTCCCCTGACATGCGGGCGAGGGAGGGTCGGCCGGAGCGCAGCGACCGAGCACACCCGCCCATGCCTCACGTCCCCAGCGCGGATCGAACCTGGCGCAGCCATTCGGCCAGACGGTCTTGGAACAGGGCACCCATCGAGGCTGTCGCAGCAAGGTCGGGTTCGGAGCGGACATCGGTCAGCGCGTCGGGGAGGCGTGCGGACAATGACCGCAGCTCGGCATGCAGCCACTCGGGGTCTACGCCGATGTCGCGTGCGAACCGGTCCCATGCACCACGGTTGACTCGGTCGAACTGGCTCTCGCCGCCGATGCTCATCGCCATCGTCGTTGCCCATCGGGGACCGAATGTCAAGGTCGTGTTGATGTCATACAGCGGAGCGAGCCGGCAGCCGCCCGGAGCGATGAGAATGGAGTAATTCTGGGCGTGCGCGTCGGAACCACGTATCAGATAGTTGTAGACGATGGCCTGCGCGAAGGTCGCCACGTCGGTGTTCCCGCAGTGTTGGCGAATGAGTCCAGCGCAGACCCCGGCTCCCAGGCCGGACTGGGATTCGTACTTGAGGAGGGGAGACAGTCCCGCGGCTTGACAGAGGTTCTCCTGGTGAACGCGAAGCCAGCGACCCTCGACCCGAGCACGGTCATAGCGCTCCACGCCAATGACACGCTGGCCATCGAAGTCAGCGAGGAAGGCCCGCGCGGTGGGCAAGCCGATCCGGGCGGCTGCGCGCATCGACAGGACCTCGGACACGTCCTGGTCTGCGAGTCCGGCGATGGCGGGTTTGAAGATGTGGGTTGACGGCTCTGCTCCGGCGGGCAGTGCCCACCCCTGGTCGGTCTGTTGGAGAGCGAACTTGGCTTGAGCTCCGGCCAGAGAGAAGCGGCCAAGCCCGGTGCCAGCGTCGTACGGCAAGATGTCCCGGGATGCGGCGCGCGCGAGGTCGGCAAGATCGGCGGTGGACAACGTTGTCAGCGATCTCGGTCGGTCCACCATGGCGTCAAGCCGGTCCGGGCGCACAAATTGGGCAGCACCTGCGACATCTTCGCCAACGTGAGCGAGCAGTGATTCCGGGCGGGTATCGGCGAGACCGAATTCAGCTCGCCAGCGGCGTAGCACCCCGTCGCGTTCGGGTAGCAACCCCTGCAGCCAGTGCCTGATCCGGCCACCACGCCAGCGGAGCTCGCTGCTCGGCATTCCGGTCGATAGCGGCACGAAGGCCGGTTCGTTCTGGGCATCAGGGTTGTAGCGGAACCTGAGGCGGTTGCCTGTGCCGTCGAGGTCGCCCATCTGGATGCCGCCAAGCAGAACGTGAAGCACGGCGGATCACCTGGGGTTCGGGTCGGTGTAACGGGCGACGATGTCGTCGGCCCGAATGAGAGGTGGGGCGGGACCGGTCGGACGGAAAGCAGCGGGCGTGGGATCCAGGGTGACGGAGAGGCGAAGTTGGCCCAGTACACGCAGCACCATGTCGAGAGGAGCGGAGACCTTGTCTCCCGCCTCCAAGCCCACCAGCCACTGCCGTCCGACGCGGGCCCCGTGCGCCAGGTCCGTCTGTGACAGGCCGTGGTCGATGCGGGCCGCCCGCACGGCCGCGCCGAGTTGGGCCGCGTCGTGAACGGATGTCGCCATGTGGCGACACTATCACAGTGTCGCCACATGGCGACATTAAGAGACCGTCCATGTGCTGGACCCGGCCTTGTGGTGTGGTGCCCCGGGCTGGTCAAACCTCCTTGAGGTATGTCTCGGATGGAGTGTTCGGGGTGAGGTGTGTGGTGGAGTGAGGTGTCGTGTCGTGGAGGAAACGGTGGACCGTTCGAGCCCCTACGTCCAGCTCACGAGGGGGACGAGTGTCAGGGGGTGTCGGAAACGTACCGAGATTTC
>JAISBQ010000029.1 GCA_031266115.1 Bifidobacteriaceae bacterium | reverse complement strand
GAGGCGTCGATCGGCGCGCGCCGGCGCCAACTCCCTCACCCACCCTGTCTCCACGAGCGCCTGGGTGGCCGCGGTGCGCCCCAACGAGCCGATCAGGAGGGCCGCCCCGCACTGCCCGGCCCGCAACGCCAGCACCTCCCGTGCATGCGGATAGGGTGCACGCTGGTCGCGATGGGTCGACGCGCCATCGTCCCAGATGGCAACGATGCCCAGGTTGTCGACGGGCGCGAAGGCGGCAGCGCGCGTCCCGACGGCGATCCGGGCCTCGCCGCGCAGCACGCGCAAGAATTCCCTGTACCGCACCTGCGGCCCTGCGTCGGCCTGGAGGCACGCGACAGCCTCACCGGGCAGCGCGCCGGCGATCGCCGCGGCGAGGTCCCGCACATCACGCGCGTCCGGCGCCACCACGAGGGCGCCTCGTCCACCGCGGCGCGCCGCGCCGATGGCGGCCACCATCCCCGCCACCCATCCGCGTGTCCCGCGTCGGCCGGCCCAGGGCAACGCCAACCACGCGGCTCTCGGCCCTTCCCCCGCCGCGACCCGCCGGAGAAACGCCGCCCCACCGGTGTAGACATCCATACCCTCCACATCGAGGGTCGTATCCTCCGACGATGGCGTCCCATCGCCATCGCTCGCGGTGTCCTGCGTGCCTTCACGTTCGCCGCGGGCGTGGCGCGGCGGGATCGCCAAGCGCAGGACGTCGGCGCGTGTGCCGGCGTACCGGTTCGCGGTGGCCTCGACCAGGGCCCACACCTCACCGGTGAGCACACGCTCGGGGGACACGATGCGTCTGATGGGTCGCAGCGGTCCCGAATGCTCCGATGCGGCCTTCCTCGCGATGAGGAATCCGCCATGGTCGGCGCCCGCGAATCGCACAGCGACCCGGACCCCGGGCTGTGCGATGGCGCTGGCGGATTCCGGTATTGAGTAGTCAAACAGGCGGTCCAAATGGGGCAACGGGGAATCGAGAATGACCTGCGCGACGGGCAGCTCGGTCGCCATCGGCGGCGACGCTCGCTGGCGGGACCGGCGCGGGCGCGTCAGCCCCGGCAAGACGCCTTGCTCGTTCACCGCCCATCCTCCTCACGCCCGCGCACACCCTCACAACGCTGCGAGCAGTGCGCCGGTTCTGTCGGTATTCTCCCAAGTAAACCCTGGTCCACTGCGGCCAAAGTGTCCGTAGGTGGCCGTTGGCCGGTAGATCGGCCGCAGCAGGTCCAAGTGTTCGATCACGGCAGCTGGGCGAAGATCGAACACCTCGGCGACGGCGCGCTCCAGGACCCCATCGGGGACCCGCCCCGTGCCGAACGTTTCCACGGCCAACCCCACCGGCGTGGCCGCGCCGATCGCGTAGGCCACCTTGACTTCACACCTCCTCGCGATACCTGCCGCCACCACGGTCTTCGCCACATGGCGCGCCGCATACGCACCCGAACGGTCCACCTTGGACGGATCCTTCCCGCTCATGGCGCCACCCCCATGGCGGCCCATGCCGCCGTAGGTGTCAACCATCAGCTTGCGGCCGGTCAACCCCGTATCGCCGGCGGGGCCGCCCACCACGAACGAGCCGGCCGGATTGATGAGGACCCTCGCGCCGTCCACATCCAGCCCCAGGTCTTTGACCACCGGCGCGACCACGGCCGCTTCGAGTGTCGCCGCCAACTCCCGTTGGTCCCACCCCTCGTCGTGTTGTGCCGAGACGACCACTGCGGCCAAACCCACCGGTCTGCCATCCTCGTAGCTGACCGTCACCTGTGTCTTGCCGTCAGGGCGCAACCCCTCGACAACCCTGGTCAGGCGTACCTCTTCCAAGCGTGCGGCCAGACGATGGGCGGCAAAGATGGGCAGCGGCATCAAGACGGGTGTCTCGTCGCACGCGAAACCGAACATCATGCCTTGGTCGCCCGCACCCTGGGCGTCGAAGGCCTCGATCGTGGCGCCACCAACACTGCGGGCAGCGCGCCACTCCACGGGACGATCCACTCCGGCAGCGATGTCTGGCGACTGTTCCTCGATCGACACGCTCACCCCGCAAGAACCGCCGTCGATCCCCGACTCCGCGGTCGTATACCCGGTCGAGAGCAACACCTCGCGCACCAAGTCGGCCACGTTGGTGTAGTCCGTGGTGGATACCTCGCCCGCCACATGGACCTGGCCTCGTGTGATGAGCAGTTCGACCGCGACCCTGGCGTAGGGATCGGCACGGAGAATGTCATCCAGAACCGCGTCGGCGATCTGATCGCACAGCTTGTCTGGGTGCCCGGCAGTGACCGACTCGGAGGTGAAGTGTCGGATGCTATGTCCTGTGCGTGTCACGGGCTGGGATTCTAGCGCCGAGCCCCGACATCGCCCCTGCGCTACTCGCCTGTCAGGGTGCCGACGGCCGCCATGATCGCCTCAGCGACGGTGAGCTTCGGGCCACTCGCGCTGCCCACCACATCCCCTGCGCGGTCGAGGATCCGCACCTCGTTGGTGGGCGCGCCGAAGGCCCGTCCACCGGAGACGTCGTTCACCACAGTGAGGTCCGCCCCTTTCGCGCGGGCCTTGGCCTGCCCGCGCGCGAGCACTCCAGCTGCGTCATCGCCGGTCTCGGCCGCGAAGCCCACCACGATCTGGCCGTCTCGTCGCGCGGCGATCAGATCCGCCAGCACATCGCGGGTCGGGACGAGCCGTAGCGTCATCTCTCCGCGCCCCCGTCGCGAAATCTTGGCCGAAGCCGGATCTGCCGGCGTGAAATCCGCGACCGCCGCCGCCATGACGACGATGTCGGCCCATCGGGCCGCGTTCATCATCGCCTCGTGCAGGTCACCGGCGGTCTCCACGTCCACCCGCTCCACGCCCGCAGGCGCCCCGAGAGCGACGTTCGCCGCGACGAGTCTCACCTCTGCCCCACGCGCGAGCGCCACCTCGGCGATAGCTATCCCCTGCCGGCCCGAGGAGCGGTTGGCGACGTACCGCACAGGATCGATGGGCTCGCGAGTTCCACCCGCCGAGACGACCACGCGGCGCCCGGCGAGGCATTCGCGCGCTCCGGTGCTTGACGCGCTGTGTGCGCGGGTTCCCCGGCTTGCCCGTTCCAAGACCACGGCCGCGATTGCCTCGGGTTCGACCATCCGCCCCGGTCCGGTATCGGCCCCAGCGAGGGGTCCGCTCGCGGGCTCGGTCACCTCGATCCCGCGCTTACGCAGGGTCGCAACGTTCGCGCGCGTGGCCGCCGATTGCCAC
>JAISBQ010000007.1 GCA_031266115.1 Bifidobacteriaceae bacterium | reverse complement strand
CCCTTGGGCCACAGGCGCGTTTGGTGCCACTCGTTGATGGCGACCAGCACGTCGCTGCGCAAATCGATGGGCAAATCTTGGCGCCATCGGGACTGGACCTGGAGGATCTCTTTGTCTTTTCCGGTGAGGAAGAAGTAGAACCGGTTGTGATCCCAGTTCCCGGTCAAGTCGCCGTCAGAATCGATCGAATAGTTCCAGTCGCGTAGACGCATGACTTCCTCGATGCGATCCCGCGTCAACGGGGCGAGCACCTGCCTGCCCTTGTCGTCATTCATGCCCATGACCTACCTTCGTGCCGGACTCGTGGGGACCGGATGATGCTACCGCGCGTGGACCCCATCGCAGGCCACCTCCCGGTTAACCGCAGCGCCGTCAGGCCAGCTTCTTCTTCTTGAGGGTCCGTTTTGCGGCCTTGATCTCCTTGGCCGAGCACGTCCCGCCATAGCCCATGTTCTCGGTGGGCTGACGCACGTAGGCAACGCAGTCGGCCCAATGCTCCAGGGGCTTGGCGTGGCTGGAGAAGAACCTCTTCGCCGCCTTTTCGGCGGCACGGTGACTGGTGTAGGTGACCTCTTGGAGGTGATGGCCGCACTCGTGGAACGCCACCGCGCGGATGGCCTCGATGGTGGTTTGGTCGTCGAGCGCCGGGATGAGGAACGAGATCTCGTTCTTGCCCCACTGGTAGCCCCCCACCGCATCCTTCGGCAACCCCGGCAGCTTCTTCTTGAAGTACACCTTGGTGCTGGGACAGTCCCGGGCGACGGCGGCCTTGAGGACCGAGCGGGAGTTGAAGTATCCGACGGTCACGCCTTGTGCGAAGGTTGCGGCGACGGTCGGCGTCTCGGTGGACGCGAACCGGTAGGCGACCTTGGTGGCCTTGTGTTTGGTACTGGCGGACAGGCGTGGAATCTGGGCGTCGAGGCGCGTGAAAGCCGGCACCTGCGCGTCGGGCGTCGCGACCACCGTCACCCCGGGCATCGGGGCCCACGCGCTCCCGGCCACAGAACGCTCCACGACGATGGTGCTGACCTGAGGTCCGCCTAGGTCCTCGGCCTGGGCTGAACCCACCAATGCCATCGGCGAGCGCGTGGATGCACTGGTAGCCTTGTCGCCCCCCAGGGTGGTCATGGTCGGACCGAACGTGTACTGCGCCTTGCGGAAGGCGATGGTGAACCCGTCGGTCTGCAGGGCGACGCACGTCCCCGCAGGCGCCATCGTCAGCCGGAACCACTGCGTCCCCTGGGCGAGCTCCGCCGGATAGGGCAGGTCATTGGGTGTCCAGGCGGCACCGGCGGCCGGTGGCACATTCGCCGAAGACACGGGAGTCCACACGCCGCCCACGCTGACCTCCAGCGTGACCGTGCGAGCCTCACCCTGAGAATAGGCGAGGGAGTTGAAAGTCCCCGGTGTGCCGACAAGCCGCTCAAACGCCGGCGGCGGTAGCTGATACTGCATCTGGGAGGCGCAGGAATCGACAGGGGCCGCTGCGCTCGCGGCTTGGGGCGTCGGAAGGGCGGTGAGAGGGGCCGCCAGCGTCGCGGCGATCACGGCTCCCAGAAGACGGGAGGTGCGAGCGGCGGGAGCCGGCGCGGAGGTGAGTGCGGACACAGGCGAGCCTTTCGGTCTCTAGACGGGCAGTCTCACCAGGCTAGTGCGCCTTGGTGGTCAAGACTTCGACGTTGGCGTCGCGTCTCTCGCGACCCTCGATGGGGCCCGTGGTGGGGTGTGTTCGCGCCGTGGGCTGATGGGCCCAGCTGTTGGCGAGGCATACCACGCTAGGATCGCGTCGGAGCACAAGGCCGTCATCCTGTCTCACCACCTGACATGCCGGCCGGGCGCGGTTGCGCTCACCGTGCGCCAGGTGCCGGTCACGATCGGGGGGGGGAACCCATGTCGATGTCGATGCGACCCATAGCCCTGGTGATGGCTGGGGCCCTCATCGTGAGTCTGGTCGCGGCGAACACGCACACCGTTGCCCAAGCGGACGCGACCGCGCCTTTCCGTGTGCGCTATTCCACAAACGCCAACGGAGCCATCCTTAGCATCGGCAACAACGTGATGACCTGCCAAACAGCCTTGTCATGGGCCTGCGCGCCGACCCAGATAGGCGACGAGAGCTACGACAACAACAACTTCGACATGACGAACCTTGACGCCGACAGCGACGCGGCTACCAACAACTCGTCATCGTCAACTCTCGCGTTGCCCGGTGGTGCCACCATCCTGTTTGCCGGCCTCTACTGGGGCGCCCGGCTTGACGCCGGCACGAATGGCTCGGCCGGCGCCGCCGCTTCGGCCAGTCAGATGTCGTTCAAAGTTCCCGGCGAGACCGCGTATCGGACTATCAGCGGAACGATGATCGCGCGCAACACGGGGCAGAACGACGCCTATCAGGCGTTCAGTGACGTGACCGCCCTGGTCCGAGCGGCCGGCAACGGCGACTATTGGGGGGCGAACGTGCGGACCGGGACCGGTAGAGACCGCTACGCCGGGTGGGCGATGACCCTCGCCTATACCGCCCCGGGCTATCCGTTGCGCAATCTGACCGTCTTCGATGGGTTCAACACCGTCGCGAAGGGCAATCCACAGACCATCGAGGTCTCCGGCTTTACCGCTCCTCGCGCCGGTCCCGTCGATGCGCAACTCTCCATGGTCGCGTACGAGGGCGATCTGAACCAGACTGGGGACAAGGCGGTCTTGAACACCACCGGGTTGGCCACGGACATCTCCACTGGCTCCAACTTCTTCGACTCGACCAACTCGCTGGCTGGCGCGTCGGTGACAACCCGAACACCCGCGCATCGGAACATGTTCGGTCTCGACATCAAGAATCTGGGCGCCTCGGGCGCGATCCCGAATGGCGCCACGAGCGCGTCTTTCAGCTTCTCCTCCGACGGTGATGTCTACTACCCCGGCGTCCTCGCCTTGGCGATCAACCTGTACGCGCCGGATTTCACGTCCTCGACCAAGACCGCTCTCAACCTGTCCACCAGCGGTAGCAACAAGCCGGGCGACACCGTGGAGTATCGACTCACGTACACCAACACCGGTCAAGACCCGGCGACGGGCGCCCGGTCCTGTGACCCGCTCCCGCCTGGCGTGACGTACGTCCCGGACTCGCTGGTCCTGGTCTCGACTCCAGATGGGACCCCGGTGCCGGCACCCGTGCCGGATGAAGGATCTGGCGTCGGGAGCTACGACGCCACCGCGCGCCAGATCTGCGTCAACCTCGGACGCGGAGCCACGCGAACCTCGGGGGGAACCTTGAACGTTGGCGATCAGGCCTCATACCAGTTCCGGGTGACGATCGACGACGATGCCGGCGGGACGGTGGTGCAGAACATGGCCCACCTGTCCTATTCGGCCCTCACTGCCGGCATACCTGCGGTCTTCGATACACCGCCCGCGGCAATGTCGGTGGCGCTCAAGGCCGACGTTGGGATCGCGAAGGCCATGACACCATCGGAGATCATCGCCGGGCAGGGCGTCACCGCGACGCTTACTGTGACCAATGCTGGGCCGAACAGCGCCACGGGTGTGGTGGTGACCGATCCACTCCCTGCGGACTTCGGGGCAACTGCCATCACCTGGGCGGATACGGCTGGCGGTTCGAGCGGTACGTGCCCTGTGCCCAGCGGCGGTGCACCGGTGGCGTGTCGCCTCCCCGACATGGCCGCGGGCCAGACGATCCGCCTCGAGGTCATCGGCGCGGTCGCGTCATCGTCGCTGGCGACCACCCTGTCCAACATCGCATCGGTGGCGACATCGTCCTTTGACCCGGACATGTCCAACAACGTCGCCACGGCCTCGGTCCCGATGACCCACCAGGCTGACCTCACGATCGACAAGACTCCCTCCAGCGAGACCGTCACGCCGGGCGGCCGATTCACCTGGACGGTGACGGTCACCAACAAGTGTTCATCGATCAGCCCCACCAACCCCAGCGGGTGCCTGTCCGACGCCACCGGAGTGATCATCGCCGACGTGGTGCCCGACACGACCAAGCTGGTTCTGCTTGAGGTCACCGGGGGCACAGGCACGGGTGGTGCCGAGGGCGACGTGTCCGTCTCCTGCCCGGTCGTTCTCCAAGACTCGACAGCCTTTTCGTGTTTTCTCGACGATGGGCGCCTTGGGCCCGGTCAACGCGCGGTTGTCACGGTTGCCAGCTACCTCATGGGCAACGTAGCGCCCGGATCGGGAGCGGTCTTCAACGAGGCCTCCACCCTGTCGGGCACATTCGATCCATCCCCGGCGAACAACATTGCCGAGGCCTTCGTGACACCGGGCCCCGCGGTCAACGATGTCCAGGTGATCAAGACCGGCCCCGCGACCGTCACCGCAGGGCGTCGGGTCAACTACACGGTGACCGCACAGAA
>JAISBQ010000002.1 GCA_031266115.1 Bifidobacteriaceae bacterium | reverse complement strand
ACCTACACGGTGACGGTGGCCGTGACCGACACCTACGGCACGGTGGGCACCATTAGTCACACCATCACGGTGGCCAACGAGGACCCCTACATCTGGAGCTACCACCCCGATCCCTACGCCTTGGGATACGACGTACCGTGGGTGCCCGATATCGGCTTCGCCGACCCTTCTTCCCAAGACACCGACAACCTGTCCTGTCACTGGGATTACGGGGATGGCACCACCCGGGCCATCCCGCCGCCCTGCTCTATCGACGAGGCCGTCGAGCCCCACATGTACACGCTGGGCACCTTCGCGCCCACGTTGACGGTGAGCGATCCGGACGGCGCGACCGTCACCCATACCGACCACGTCACCGTCAGCCCCGCGCGGACCTACATCTCGTTGTACGCCGTGGCCGGCTCGGCGAGCGCCGGCCAGATCACTGTGCGTGCCAAGCTGTGGAACGCGGATGCCTGGACCGAGATGCCCGGCCAGCCCATCGAGTTCACCGTGGGCACTCATGCGGTCACCGTCACCACCGATGCAAGCGGTGTCGCCGAGGTGCGGATCGACCGTCTGCCCGGCCAAGACGCCACAGCGGTGTTCCCCGGCACATCGACACATCAGACCGGATCCGATACCACCGACCTCGCCCGATACGGCCTGCCGCAGGGGGACATCATCTTCACCGCCGATGAGTCCGGGTCGATGCATTTCATCGCCACGGCGTTGCGCACCAACCTCACGTTCATGGCGAGTCAGTTGGCGGCCTCGCTCGACTACCAACTCGGGCTCATGGGGTTCGGATCAAGCGCCCACTTCCTCCCGCAGCTCCACCTGCCGGCCACCGATTCGTTGGCCGATTTTGACGCGGCCGCCTCCCAGTTGCGGTCCGATGGCGGCATCGAACCGGGCATCGACGCGATCGGTGAGGCGGTCCAGCCGCGGGTGGGCCTGCGCCCGGAGGCGGCCGCGTGCGTGGTGTTGATCGGCGACGAGCATGCCCAGCAGGAGAACTGGACCGTGCCGCGGGCCGAGCAGGCCCTCGCCGACGCCGACGCGACACTGTTCGCGATCATCACGCCGGACCCGACCACCCAGGCCTACTCCGACCTCGCGGTGGGCTCCGGTGGCGCGGTGTTCGATATCCAGGACTTCCGTCAGGATCCCGGCCCGATCCTGTCTGCCCTGCTCACCAGGTGCGTCGCCTCGGTGACCGAGCGCCCCGATCTGGCCGTAGACGTCACTGACAACGTCGCCGTCACCGGACCGGGCGTGGGCCAGACCGTCGCCGTGACCGTTCGCAACGACGGTCAGGCTGACGCCAGTGGCGTGGTGGTACGAACCACAGTGCGAGGCCCAGCATCAGTGACGTCGGTGTCCGATGGCGGCACCGCCACCTCCTTGGCAGGAGGCAGAACCGAAGTGGTCTGGAATCTGAACTCGCTGAGCGCCGGAGACACCCGCCACCTCGCGATCGAGATCGCCGTCGATGGGACGGCTGCCAACGGCGACGTGTTAAGGTACGAGGCCGATGTCGCCGACGATGGCACCCTCGGCGCCGACTTGACGCCGGACAACAACACCGACGTGGACACCACCGACGTGGTGCGCGAGCCACCGGAGCCCGAGTTGGATCTGGCGGTGACCATTACCGACCACGTGGCGACGGTGCGCCCGGGCGCGGGAGCGACGGCGGATGTCGAGGTCACCAACCCGAGCAACAGGGATGCCCAGGGCGTCGAGTTGACCGTGACGGTGACCGGGCCCATCTCGATCACTTCGGTGTCCGATGGCGGCACGGCGACCCCGTTGGCGAGTGGCGGTTTCCGCGTGACGTGGCCGGCATTCGACTTGCCGGTCTTCGCACCCGGCGAGCCCCGATCCTTCGCGGTCGCGGTTGACGGTTCCGCTCAAGGGGGCGACATCGTCCGCTACGTGGCGGAAATCTCGGTGCCAGGAACGGTGGCGCAGGACACAAACCCCGACAACGACACGGCTGAAGACACCACCGTGGTGGTGGCGCGGCCAGACATCGCGGTCACCGTCGATGACGGTGAGACCCAGCTCCGTGCCGGCGACGCCGCGACCGTTCGCATCGAGGCGACCAACGTGGGGACCGTGCACGTCACGGCGGTCACCATGACAGTCACCGTCACCGGTCCGCTCACCATCACCTCAGTGTCCGATGGCGGCACATTCGCAGCCCTGCTGGGCGGTGGTTACCGGGTGACGTGGCCGGCGTTCGACCTGCTGGCGGGTGGCGTGGAGCGGCGCACCATCGAGGTAACGGTTGACGGTTCGGCGCAAGACGGCGCGAGCGCCGCGTATGACGCGTCCGTGAGCGACGATGGCGTCCACGGCGAGGATCTGGCTCTCGCCAACAACACGTCCCACGACACGACCGGGATCATTGCCCCTGACGCCATACCGTCCACGACACCGGGTACCACGCCATCGACCACCCCATCACCCGCTCCATCGACCACACCGCCAACCACACCGCCAATCTCGCCATCGAGCACTCCGGGCGCCTCCACGCCCTTGGTGCCGCTGGAGACACCAGGTACGCCTTCAGCGAACAGCCCGGATCCGCTCGATGACGATGAGGAGCAAGAACAGGACCAGGACACCGAGGCCCTTCCCGACACCGGCGCCGGTGCGCTCGGCACCCGCGTGGCGTGGAGCGTGGCACTGGCGGGGTTCGGGCTCATGCTGGCCCTCGGAACCAGGCGTCGCTGGCACACCGGATAGCACACGTGGATGCCACCCGCCCGACGCTACGCCGATGTCCACGCGCGAAATGCCTGGATATTGCCTGGAAACCTGTCCGCGGACGCGTGGACACGTGGGCGAGACCACCGGCGGCGGCACTTACACTGTCTCCAATCCCGCCCCGCCCACGTTGCGGGCCGAGGCATGCCGGTACCACGAAAGGCGGATGGCGGAACCTACACTGTCCCCAATCCCGCCCCGCCCACGTTGCGGGCCGAGGCATGCCGGTACAACGAAAGGCGGAGGAATGCCCCACAGCGCTCACCGCAGGTGCGTGGCCGCCATCGTCGCCTTGGTGGTGGCACTCAGTGTGAGTGGCTGCGCCGGGTCCGGTGACGACGATGTGGCGACGCTCCGCGCGGGACGCACTCAGGAGACACCCGCCTCAGTCCAACGCCAAGGCGCCGATGCTCTGTACGGGTGCCTCACCGACGCCGGCCTGCCTGCCACCTTGGTGGTGCAGGATGACGGCAACGCACTGATCGATTGGAAATCCGAGGGGGTCGACATCCTGGGAAACACTCCGGAAGGAGGGTTCTCCGTGCCAGGCAAGTCCGGCGAATTCGACCCCGAGGTCGAGCAGGCGTTCTGGGACACCTACGGAGATGCGTACGGGCTGGTCATTGATGGGATCGACCATTCGACAACCTGGCAGTCCTGCTACGAGTCCTCGGGCTACACGGACCCCTACCGCGCCGTCGATCCCGTCGACGAACTCAAGACCAAGCAGGCCATCGCTGAGGTCACCAACACCTGGATCGCGTGCGCTCGCGAGAACGGGATGCCGCAGCTGGAGGATGTCACGGCGGTAGCGGACGGGTGGAAAACCTCACCCAACGCCGTCATCCCCCTGAGCACCACGGTCGCCGAACTCCGAGAGCTTCTCACCGCGTGCCCCAACGTTGACGAGGACCAGATCAGGCGACAGATGGAACCAGGCTTCAACTGGGAGACCGAGTATGTCCCATCGCCCGCGATCCTTGTCGAGCCCCCGCGGGGTGACGACACCGCCAGACAGACGCCGCCGGCCGATTCGGCCACCGAGTCTCCCGACCTCCAGCGGTACGCCGACCTCAGCGAGGTCCTGTATGCCGAGGCCCGCGCCGAATCCTCGTCCGCAGACTTCCCACCAGCCGAATAGCCCCGAATGACGGCGCCGCCCACCGCCCGACAGACCGAAGGACCCATCATGGAACCCGTCACCGCACCGATTCCGCCCCAGCAGCCACGGCGTCGACGGATCCCGAGGGCCGCCGTTGTCATCGTCATCGTCGTCGCACTGCTGGCGGTGCTGGCGGTGGCCGCGGTTGCCGTCGGCAAGCGTCTGGCCGCGCAGAACACTGACGCCAAGGCAGAGGTGCGCACGGCGACGATCGAACGGACGTCGCTCGCGGCAGGCATGGTGCTCACCGGCACCCTCGGCTACGGCGACCCGCGAGACTTGGGCGGTGCCGGAGGCGTGGTGACCAAGCTCCCGGAGGCCGGGGCGATCGTGGAAGCGGGCTCCGTGCTGATGGAAGTGGATGGTCGCCCCGTGTTCGTCGGGACTGGTCCCATGCCGCTCTGGCGAGAGATCAAACCCGGTCTGGTGGGCCCGGATGTCGCGGCGCTGCGCGCAGCGCTGGCGGCTCTGGGTATCGATGCTGGGACGCCAGGAAACGCCACGTACGATAACGCCCTGTCGGTGGGGATCGCCGAGCTGTACTCCCGCGGGGGTTACGAACCCCCTGCAGCGCTGGCCGCGGGCGGCGAGGAGTACCAGACCGCGGCGGATGCCGTCAAGAACGCCGAACGCAGTTACGCGGACGCCCAACTCGCCTTGACCGCAGCGAAGAAGCAAGGCCCGGGGAAGGTCGATCTTCTCGCCGCGAACAACTCGGTCGAGGCCGCCGAGCGTGCCCTGGCGGCGGCCAGAGCCGGAGATTCGGGCGAGGCGCTGACCAACGCCCGTGAGGCGCTCGATCTGGCCAAGGCCCAGCGCACGGAGATGCTGGCACCCAAGGACACCTCGGCCGAACAGACGGCGTGGACCGAAGCACTCGCCCAACTCGCCCGTGCCCAAGGCGACCTCGCCGCCGTCCCGGCGGACGACCCAGATGCGAAGCGCGCCGCGGAAGATGCCCTGGCTGCCGCCGGATCGGCCGTCACGGTGACCAAGGCGGCACTTGACCAAGCCTCGCGAGGGCCAAGTGACGCGGAAAAGCTCCAGCTCGAGTCCGCGGTCAACCAGGCGCAACGGGCGTTCGACGCCGCCGAACGGGGAGACATGGGCGCAGCGGTACGCGAGGCGAAGGAAGGACTGAAACTAGCCAGGGCCCAGCGCCAAGCGCTGAAGGAGCCCACCGACGTCTCTTCCGCCGAACTCGCCGTGACCAGCGCACACGAGGATCTCGCGACCGCCCGCAAGACCCTGGCCGAGGCGGGGCTCAACACGGTGGGACCGCGAGACGTCCTCATTGTCCCCGCGCAGACCATCCGCGTGGACCAGGTGAAGGCCAAGCTCGGCCTGCCGGCTGACGGAGCGATCATCTCGTGGACCGAAACTGTCCTGTACGGGCGGGTGGATCTCACCGAAGCGCAGCGGTCCCGCGTATCCGCGGGAACTCCCGTCACAGTGACGCTCCCCAGCGGCGCCGAGTTGACCGCGGTGGTGGGGGATATCTCCAACACCTCCACCAACCCCGAGACGTTCGAGATGATCCCGGCCCGCGCCCGGATCGACATCGAGGATCAATCCGCATTGGCCGACATCGGGCTTGCCACCATCACCGTCTCGCTCATCGAGAACAAGGCGGAAGACACGCTCGTGGTCCCTGTCACCGCGCTGATGGCACTCGCCGAAGGCGGCTATTGCGTCGAGTTGGAGGACGGCACTCTGGTGGGCGTCGAGGTGGGGCTGGTCGCGGACACCCGTGCCGAGGTCCGCTCACCGAACCTGAGCGAGGGCCAGAAGGTGGTGATTCCGTGACCGTTGCTCCGTCGACAGCGGAGTTTGCCCCCGTGGCGCACCTGTCGTTGCGTGAGGTCAACAAGGTGTATCCCGGCAACCCACCCCTGCATGTCCTGAAGAACGTGACCCTGGACATCAGTCCCGGGGAGTTTGTCGCCGTGGTGGGTCCGTCGGGATCTGGCAAGACCACGATGCTGTCGATCATGGGCACGCTGGATTCCCCAACATCGGGCGAGGTGTGGATTGGCGGCGTGGCGACCCGGCGCCTGAAGGAGATGGAACGCTCGCGGCTGCGCTCGGACCAGATCGGATTCATCTTCCAACAGTTCTTCCTCCTGCCCACGCTCAGCGCGCTCGACAACGTCGCCACCGGCATGCTCTACCAGGGAATCTCCAAACGAGTGCGGCGCGAGCGCGCGCGAAGAGCGCTGGACCGTGTGGGGTTGAGCCCCCGCGCGGGGCACCGGCCGAGTGAGCTGTCCGGCGGGGAACAGCAGCGCGTGGCCATCGCGCGGGCCATCGCCGGCGAACCCGCCATCTTGTTCGCGGACGAGCCAACCGGGGCGTTGGACCGGAGTTCGGGACGGCGGATCGTCACCTATCTGCGCGATGTGGCGGCCGGTGGCACGACTGTGGTGGTCATCACCCACGATCACGAGCTGGCGGCACTGTTCGAGCGCCGGGTGTCGCTCCTCGATGGAGCCGTGGTGGGCGACGAACGACTTGCCGAGGCGGCGGTGCGATGAGCGAGAAGTCGCCGCGCGCCGTTCTGCGCACCAAGCATCACCTGTCGGTGGGTGACACGGTGATGACAGCGACCCTCGGGCCGCGCACCCGCATGGTCCGAGCTCTGCTCTCGGCGCTCGGCATCGCCATCGGCATCGCCACACTCGTCGCCATGTGGGGGATCCCCGCCTCGCAGGAGGCCCAGCTGCTCGCCGATCTCGACGCGCAGGGGGCCAACCTCATCACGGTCTACCCCGGCGTCAATCAGCAGGATCAATCCCCGATCCCGATCCCCCAGACCGCGCCCGAGATGGTGTCCAGGATCCGTCCGGTGCGCCACATCGTCACCATGCGGGACATGCGCGATTTCAACGTCTTTCGCAACGATAAGGTCCCGGCCTCTCAGACCGGTGGCATCACCGCCGCGATCGCCGAGGGCGACCTACTGAACACGCTCAACGTCGCGATGGCGGATGGGCGATGGTTCGACAAGGCCTCGGAGGAGTTGCCCACGGCGGTTCTCTCGGATGCCGCCGCCAGACGCCTGCGGGCGCGGGCCGGCTCGGCCATCTGGGCTGGAAACCAGTGGTGGGCGGTGATCGGGGTGCTCAACCCGATGAAACTCGCCCAACAGTTGGATTCCACGGTCTTCTTGGCGCCCAAGGTCGCCGCCAAGCTCCAGCCCGATTTGCCGATCTCCGGCATCTACGTAGCCAGCGCACCTCACAAGTCGGCCGCTGTCCGCGCGGTCATGCCCCAGACCGTTAACCCCGCCGATCCTCGTGGCGTGCAGGTGTCCCAACTGTCCGATGCCTTCCTTGCCCAGGAGTTGTTCGCGGAGTTCTTCCTCATCCTCTCCCTCGGGATGGGTGGCGTCGCGCTCCTGGTGGGAGGAATCGGCATCGCCAACACGATGGTGGTGGCCGTCATGGAGCGGCGCGGTGAGGTGGGCTTGAGACGGGCCATGGGCGCCCGCACGGGGCAGATCGCTCTCCAATTCGTGTTGGAGGCCTGCGTGATTGGCCTGGGCGGAGGGATCCTCGGCGTCGGTCTCGGACTGTACATCGTGTTCTGCTATACGGCGGTCGCCCAGGTCATCTTCGCCGTCCCCGGCTGGATTCTCGCCGCCGGACCCGCCCTCGCCATCGCTATCGGCGCGATCGCCGGACTGTATCCGTCGCTCAAGGCGGCCCGCCAATCCCCCACGGAGGCACTACGCACGGTCTGACGCGGCGCGGCGCCTAATCGCCCACGTAGACCCGCGGAATGTGCTGCGGGATCCGGGACAGCACTTCGTAGGCAATGGTCCCGCTCGCACGCGCCCAATCCTCGGCGGTCGGTTCGCCATCGTCCCCGGGACCGAACAGGATCACACGGTCCCCGGCCCGGTCGACGGCCCCCGGCCCCAAATCGACCACGAACTGGTCCATGCACACCCGTCCCGCGATCCGCAGGCGCCGGCTGCCCACCTGGATGGGGGCGGCGTTCGAGGCGTGGCGGGGGACGCCATCGGCGTACCCGGCGGGCACCACACCCAACGTGGTGTCGCTCTCGGTCCGATAGGTCAGACCGTAGGACACCCCTTGACCCGCTGACACGTCCTTGATGAGCGACAACACCGATTCCAGTCGCATGGCCGGCCGGAGGCCAAGATCGGCTGGGCCTGCGATATCCGGAATGGGACTCAGGCCGTACATCGCCAGGCCAGGGCGCACCATGTCCCAGTTGGCCCCGGCATCGGTGAGCAGGGCTGCCGAATTGGCGATGTGGCGCACCTCGAAGCGAGCGCCGCGGGCCTCGCCAGCCGCGACCGCCCACGCGAACACATCCTTCTGTGCCTGGACCGAGGGATTATCTGGATCGTCAGCACAGGCGAAATGCGACCAGCAGCCCACTACGTCGATCGCCTCGTCCATGGCGAGCGCGGCATCCACCATCTCCTCCCACTGGACGGGCGGGATGCCGGCACGTCCCATTCCCGTGTCGATCTTCAGGTGTATCCGAGCCGGCCGGCCGCACTCCCGCGCCGCTGCCGCGATGTCCTCCAACGCCCACAGTGCCGACACTCCCAGGTCGATCTCCTGCTCGATTGCCCGCGCGAAGGGGGCGCCCGGCGCATACAGCCACGTCAGTATCCGCGCGTCGCCGATGCCGGCCCTCACCTCCAGCGCGTCGACCAGTTGGGCGGTGCCCACCCATGTAGCTCCGGCCTCGATGGCGGCGCGCGCACACGGGATGGCGCCGTGGGCATAGCCGCGGGCCTTGACCATAGCCATGAACTGGGCGCCGCCAGCGCGGCGAATCAGGCTCGCCGTATTCGCCCGGATTGCCTCAAGATCGACAACGGCCTGGATGGGAAACGCGGGGAAGGCGTGGACGGGATTCACCCGGCCTATGGTGCCAGCAAACGGCTCTGCGTCACCGTGCTCGCTCCGGCGTGTGGGCACGTCAACGCTCAAGAAGACGAGCGATGGTGGCCGGGAGCGCCGCCACCACATCGAGGGCCGCGATGGGGCTGCCGATCCTCACCCGTGGGTCCGCGTCACCCAGCCCCGCGGCCTGGCATGCGGCCTGACCGTGCACCATCGCGGCCAGCGCGGCGAGCTGCACGGGCAGTTCGGGGGAGATCGCCACGCTGGGCCCGTGGCCGGCCAAGAGAACGCCGATCAGTCCGGTGAGCACATCCCCGGTTCCGGCGGTGGCGAGCCACGGCAGGCCGTCGGATTGGACGTACAGCGACGGCGTCTGTCCGGCCACCACGGTCGCAGGGCCCTTGAGGAGCACCGTCCCGCCCAGGGTGTCGGCGGCGAGCTTGGCATAGTGCGCCGGGTCGGCCTCGACCGCGGAGCGTTCCACCGTCAGGCCGTGATCAGTGAGCAACGTGGCGAGTTCGCCGGCGTGCGGAGTCAGGATGATCCACGGATCCAGCCTTTCTCCCGGCAGCAGAGCGAAGCCGCCCGCGTCGATCACGGTGGGGACACGTTCCGCGCGGGACCAGTCCAGCGCGCGGCGAATCCGGTCGAGTTGGTCCTCGGCGCCGGGTGCCACGCCCGGGCCAAGCGCCCACGCATCCACCCGTCCGCCTCCGGGTACCACTTCGGGGCGACGCGACAGTACCCGCTCGACCGCGGTGGGCGGCCCGAGGTAGCGCACCATGCCGACGCCTCCGGCCACAGCTGCACTGGTCGCGAGGACGGCCGCGCCCGGGTAGGTCTCCGATCCGGCCACCACGCCGAGGACGCCGCGGCTGTACTTGTGGTCCGTGTGACGGGGCATCGGCCACAGCTCGGCGGCATCGGCCCCTTGGAGCGACTTGGCGAGCGGCTCGCCCGCGATCAGGTGCAGGGACTCGGTCAAGCCGATGTCGATCAACTCCACACGTCCGAACAGCGACGCCGCCGGCGGCAGCAGCCCCGCGGGCTTGTGCGCACCAAAGGTGACAGTCACATCGGCCGGCAGGACAGGACCGTGCACGGCGCCATCGTTCACGCCGACGCCGCTGGGCAGGTCGATCGCCACCACCAGGGGCCGTTGAGTTCGCCGCCCACGCGCCTTCGGGCTGAGGCCTGCCTCCACGGTCAAGGTGGTGACGAGCCCCGCAGCATGACCCGACAAGGCCCCACGCGCTCCGATCCCCAGCAGCGCATCGACGATGGCGTCGGTGCGGCGAGCCTGGTCCGCCACCTCTTCGATGGCGATAGGTACCCCCGGACCCCCGTCCACGACGGTCCGCAGGGAGCCGCCCGCATCCTGAAAGACGCGGCTGCCCTCCGCGTGGCACCGGGTGGACGCGGTCACGGCCGTCACTGCCAGACCGCGACGCGCGAGGCGCGCCCCGGCATGCAGGGCATCTCCACCGTTGTTCCCCGAGCCCACCAGCATCAGCACCCGCGCACCAACGGCCCGGCCGCGGCGCGCTTTCAACTCGCGGAGAATCACGGTCGCCGCACCCATGGCGGCGGCCTGCATCAAGCTGTCTGAGGTGACGGTGGCCATCAAGTCACGTTCCGCGGCCACCACGTGCGCGGCCGAATAGCTCGCGATCATGCTTCACCTTCCCGGTGTGCGTCGACGTTCCCGACATCCCTGGGACCTGGCCACAGGCCATTCTGCGACAAGGACCAGCAGGCGCAGCCCCACCGAGTAGCCTACCCAGCCCCGGGCGTTGGCGGCCCGCTTTCTAGCGTGAGGTGCCTGTCGGATGGCGTAGCTTCCCGCCACGCTGTACGGGGAGTGGGGAATAGAACGCCTTCAACCGCCGTTGGCGACAATATGACGGATTTCTCGCCTGTCCACCCCGTATGTGCCGCCGCGATCGTGCGCCGCACCGCTCTCGCAACCCTCACCATCTGCG
>JAISBQ010000132.1 GCA_031266115.1 Bifidobacteriaceae bacterium | reverse complement strand
CCCCCCCCTTGCCCGGCCGCGCCCGCGTGGGGGCCCCCCCCCGCCCCCCCGCCCCCCCGGGTGGTGTGTGGCCGCGGGTGCGCCACCGCCCAAGCACCAGCGGAGCGAGTGGTTGACAGTGGTATCAGGCACTCGCCGGATACACGAGGTGACCCGGAGCCGTCACTGACACGCGGGGAGACCTGACGCCGTCGCCGGGCCGCTCACACAGCGAAGTGGCCCCGAGCTTCCCAGTCCTGCCAACGCGCATCGCCGCGGGCATCGCCCTTGGTTCCGTGCGCGGCACAAGCGTGGGCCGGCCTTCGCACCACGACCACCTACAGTGCGGCCAGGCGAATGCTGGGATCGATGCTCTGCAGGTCGCCCGGGTCAGAGGTCACAACCAGGTGTCCACGCTCCCTGGCGTGAAGCACCACGGCCACATCGACAATGTCGTGGTGACCGCTGCGCCCGCAGAGCAGGCCGACGGCCCGCGCAGTCACGTCGTCAAGTGGCGGCACGCGTACCGCCGGATCCGAAAGAAGACGGGCCACGCGGGCTTGCCGCGGGCCTCCCCGCCAGGCCTGAGCGACCACTCCTGCAGGCACATCCAGGACGATGCCGTTCGCCAGTGCTCGCCGCAGGAGCGCCCGGATCCTCGGGTCCCCGCGTTCAAGCGCGAGAAGTGCGCCTGTGTCGAGGGTCACCCCGCCAAGCGCGTCGCCGCGCTTCACGTCAGGCCCAGCGCCTTGTCTGCCCAGGCCAGGTCGTCCGGGCCCACCGGACCCAAGTCACGGTCAAGATCGTCCAGCAACTGGGCAAGACTGGCCTCCCGCTCCACGCGGGCGACCGCCGCACCAATGAAGCCGGATACCGACTTGGCGCGTCCTTGGTCCACGGCGCGACGAATCACGTCGATTTGTTCGTCAGGAAGACTGATAGCGATCTTCGTGGTCATACCGTGAGCATACCAACGGCGCCACGACGGCTCCGGGTCCCCTCGCTCCGTCGAGTTTCATGTTCGCGGGCCGAAACCGACCCCGGGAGCCCGCAAACCTGAAACTCGACGATCTGGGAGCGCGGCGGGCACCGTCACCGCACGGAATCCCTGGCTCCGTGTGGGGGTGTGAGGGGCGCAGTAGGAAGGTCCGTTGGATAGACCACGTCGATCTCCTCGATGCCCTTGGTGAAGTCCCGGCGGTTGTTGGTCAAGAACCAGGTTGCCCCTGCATAGACGGCGGTTGCCAGGTGGATCGCGTCCGGCGCGGCCAAACCGTATTTCACGCCGAGATCCACCGCGATGAGCGCGGTAGGCCGGTCCAACGGGCGTAAGTCGAGTTGAGCGAGCAGCCCGGCCAGGACAAGCGCCTCCGCAGACTTCGGGTCGGCGCGAAGCGGCTTGGTCAACATCTCAGTCAGAAGCACCAGCGACCCGACGCCCACCACGGCATCCTGGCCACGCTCAAACAGCTGCAGGACGCGGGACCCCAGCGGATGCGAAGGCGCGGCCGCATAGATCAGGACGTCGGTGTCGAACGCCCAGGTCACCAGGAGTCGCGTTCCGCGCGAAGCTCGCCAACCAGGGCGTCGGCGCGGGCGGCTGTCACATCCCCGCTCACCGGGCTCCCCTTCGCCCGGTCAAGGTACTGAGCAACGGCATCAATCCGCGCCCGGACTTCGGGGCTCGGGCCGGGCCGGACGGAATCCGGGTTCACCAGCATGGCGACTGCGCGCCCGTGCCGTGTGATCGTGATCTGTTCGCCTTGCTCCACCCGGTCGAGCAGCGCTGGCAACGCGGCGCGCGCGTCGGTGACAGTGAGTACGGACACACGGAGAAATGTACAGCACCGTACAACCTCCGGCGCGTGTGGACGCTGCAGAGGGGTCGCCGAGACGCCGTGGATGGCAGCGCGCACGGCGTTCAGGTTTACCTAAGCCGCGACCGACGATGCCGCCGCCTGACGATTCAGCGGTCGGCTCGTTCCTGTCGCCACGCCGGGAGGAAGCACGCCAGGCCAAGGCAACTGAACGCGCCCCCCACGACCATCGCGGCCGGCGAGCTCACCACTTCCGCGAGGCGGCCAAGCAGCGGGGAGGCGATCGCGTAGGACGCGAAGGACGCCATCGACGCCAGCGACAGGATCACTGTCCGGTTGGCGGGGCTCGCCTGACGGTGCAGCAACGCGTTGTAGACCGGGCCACCTGCGCCGTGCATCGCGTAGGTAAACAGGTACGCCGCGATCAAGGTGACCGGACCTCCGGCCAGGCCCATCGCCACGACGCCGAGCCCGTTGAGCAACCGGGACAGCATTCCGGTCAGGGTGGCGCCGAGCCGTCTCGACATGAATCCGGCCAACGCTGCGCCCAGCGCGAAGGCACCCCACCCGGCGCACGCCACCGGTCCCATCACGGCTGCGGCCTCCGCCTTCCCGCCGAGGAATTCCGCCAGACGAAGAGGCTGGAAGGCCTCGAACACCACCATCGCGACCGCCCAGAACACCTCGACCGCGAACAGTGAGGCCAGAACGTGGCTCCGGCGTACAAGGCGGAGTGTCTCGACGAGGGTCGTGGGGATTCCCCGCAGTGCGGTCGCGATCCCTCCCGCGCCGCGGCCGGCGGTCACCCCGCGGGCAGATGGGTCTGGGGGGCCGGCATCGGACATGTCAGGAACGGAGGTGGCGGCCGGCGTGACCCCCGCCCTCCGGGGCTCTTTCACCAGCACCGTTGCCGCGACGAGGTAGATGGTCGCCAACGCGGTGTACACGAGGTAAGGGAGCACCAAGGCGGATTGTGTCCGCACTGGGTGCCATGCGACCAGGCCGCCCGCCGCGAGCGCACCCGTGGCGATGCCTGCACCAAGGATCGTCGACGCCCTGGCCAGCGGAACGGCGACGGTTGCCCGCGGCCGCTGAGCCTGGTACGCATCCACGAACCAGGCCTCCAGCGGCCCGGAGTCCAACGCCCGAAACACGCCCGTGGCCAGGCTCGACACGGCAAACTGCGCGAATGAGTGCGCGGAGACGAACAGCAGTGCCGCCACAACCTGGAACACCGCAGCAACCACCACCAGGGGACGCCGCCCGAGGGCGTCGGCGAGTCCCCCGGTCGGCAGTTCCAGCGCGAAGACCGCCAGGCCGCAGACCGAGGCCAGGGTCAGCGTCTGGGTGACGGTGAGGCCGCGTTCCAGCGGAAGCAGGATCGTCAAGTTGAGGGCAAGTCCGACGGGGAACCACCGCAGGAAGGTGAGGAGGTAGAAGGCGCGAGCAGGCGTCATCGTGCGGCGGGCCCGCTGGGTCGAAGCGGCGGGCGACGGGAGCCGGCATCGGGCACCTGGTCCACATCCAGCGGAAAGACGAACCGAAACACGTGGACGCGCCGGGCATCTGGGCCGCCGGCGGCGTGGTGGTAGCGGGTGATCAGTGCGTCGACATCGGCGTTGAACCGGGCGAGATCCTCGGGCGTCACCTCGATCCAGGCGTCGGACATGCCGGTCTGGTCGCGCCATGCCTCGGGCCACGATTCGGCGTGGTCGAGCCAGGCGGTGTAATCCTGGTCGAAGCGGCGGTGATAGTCACGAACCAGCCATCCGAGGGCGGCGGAGGCGTCGTCATCGGCGTCAAACTCGGAGCCGTGCCAGCCGTGGGAGTCGGTCGCGGCGGCCCACAGGCGCTCCTTTCCTCGTCCCTCGCCTGTGTCGGCCACCAGACCGACCGCCTCCAGACGGCGGAGGTGGTACGAGGCGGTACCGGAGTTGGTGTGGAGGCGGTCCGCCAGGGTGGTGGCGGTCGCAGGACCGTGACGGCGAAGTTCGCCGAGCAACCGCGAGCGAAGCGGATGGGCCAGGACCTTGACCGAATCGGCGGTGAGCCACACGTGAGAGGGATCTCCAGGGACGCTGGACGCGGCTGGCGGGGCGGGAGGCTCTGGGTGTACAGGTGACGAGTCAGGTGACATACGTGCACAATAGTTGTGCATAGTTCTTCCGCACAAGCGCGACATCGGACTTGACCGAGGTCGTGGTCGATGCCGCCGACCAAGCCACGCGGGCGCTCGGTCGGCCCACCAACATCCGCGTGGTGTCGGGACCCACGTGGCACAAGCGAAGCGATCTGTTCGTACAGACTGTCCGTACCCGCCCACTTGCGGCAATCAACCTCGGCAAGGACGGCGCGATGTGATGCTGCGATGGGATCAGGGCCGTGCCCGGTGTTCGAGCCGCCGCTAGGCGAGGCATCAGCCCGGCTCGGTGCCGCAGCCGTCAAACCCGCCCCGCACCGTGGATCGGTGGATCCCGTTTGAGGCACGGGGGTCATGCCAGTCCAACCGCCGAAGCCAACCACCGCGCGAACGCGTTGTGACCGCGTCGCGCCGCGTCAGCATCGCCGGCCGACCGCTGTCGGTCCAGGGATAGGTGCACGCGGATGGCCACATCGACACAGTCCATCACCACGGATTCGAGCCTGTCGACGATCCGGTCGACGCGCGCGATGGCCAGGGAGCGAAGGTGCTCGGCCCGCGCCGTGGGCACGCACCCAAGGCCTGTCTCGGTAGGACCGACTTCGGCATGGTACAGGCGTGGACGACTGGCCAGATCCGCGATCCCAGTCACGAGAATGTCACCGCGCGCGAGGTTTCGCGCACCTACGGGACGCCACTCGCGCGCGCCCCGCATCGAGAGTGAGGTTTGGCATGTTCCATGGCCCTGACAACCCCACTCCGGACCCAGATGATCCGCGAAACCTCACCCTCGATGCCCCGCCCCCATCCCGCAGTACGCGAAGCCTCGCTCCGGATGCTCATGCCACGCCGCCACCACGCACCGGAACCAGTCCCCACCACGCCGGTCCTCTCGTGCGGAGCCCATGCCGGCATCGAGATTGCGGATTTCCAGGTTTCGTCAAGGGTCCGACGGATCGAGATTGCGGAATAGCAGGATTCGCGGCCCGCAAACCCGCCCAATCGACGCTTCCAGTCTGCTATTCCGCAATCTCGATCCGCACGGATGGGTCTGGAGTCTGCTATGCAGCCAGCTGGAATCCACCCAAGACAGCAGAGAATCATTCACGGGCAGCGTTGCGCAGGAATATCTCCACTCGGTCGGTGGTCCACGTGGCGACGCCCGTGCCAAAGAAGTCTTGATCCTCGGTCCAGACCGGCGAATCTGCGGCCAACACCAAAGCGAGGACCGGCCAGTCATCCGAATCGCGGCGACCAATTCGCTCAAGAGCCTCGTCACGCAGATGCCGGTAGTGGCCCCGATCCACGAACTGCACGAGACTCCCCACCTCGTCAAGGGCCTCCAACGCCGGGTCAGGGTTGGCGCGCCGCTTCGCCAATACCTCCGGCAGGTGGCCCCGCGCCTCGTGAAACGCCTCCGCCGGGACCAGTAGCGCCGCCCAGCCAGAGCAATCGGCCATGATCACCCGAACCCGGCGTCCCAACACAGCTCGGACCAGGATGTTCGCGTCCAAGACGAGGACCCAATCATCGCGGCGGCCGCGTCTTTGGCTAAGGTCGGTCTGACGTTGATCATCATCGACGCCGACCGCTGACCGGCACGTTCACAGGGCAAGGCGACGGATGAGGGCTTCGGCCTCGTCTAGGACTGCACCAGCCGCCCAGGCTTGGTTCCGCTTAGACTCGGTGATCGGCCTGAGCACCCCGGCGCCGACCAAGGCGCCGATGGCCCTGTAGGCCGCCGCCTCGCTGACTCCGGTCAGACGCACCGCGCGGTCGGCGTCGATGACTGGGTTGGCGGCGTGGACGAGCGGGTCCAGGTCATCACCATTGACGAA
>JAISBQ010000363.1 GCA_031266115.1 Bifidobacteriaceae bacterium | reverse complement strand
GCGAGATCGCCCTCCTCGGTCCGGATGGTCAGCCCATCGGTGCCCACACTCCAGTTGGCGGTCTCGTCGCCCAGAACCGACCATCCCGCGAGAGCAAGTCCGGCCGGGGTCATGTCACGGAAATCGACGGTCCGCAGGTCAGCGTCGCCCACCTCCGAGGGGGGCGGGATATCCGAGGGGGTGACGCGAATAGTAGCCGTGTGCGGGACAGAGCCTGTGCCAAGCGTCGCGACCGCCGTCACCCGGACCGTTCCTTCTCGGGTCGCCTTGAGCACTCCGGCGCTGGTGACCGTGGCACCCGCGGTGTTGAGATCCATCGGCGCGATGCGGTAGGAGACGCTTGCCCCCAGATCGGCCGGCACGGGACTGGCCGCCAGTTGTGCGCCGTCCACGGCCTCAGCCAAGGTGACGGCCTGGTCGACGAACTCCAGGTGTGTGAGCGCACTTGGCGCGGCCCCGCCGATGCTCGTGACCTGGAGCGAGGAATAGGTGGCGACCATCGGTTCGGTGCCCGTGTGGTTGTTAGCGAGCAGTGCCACCTTCGGCTCGGAGAAGTCCGCCGTCGCGGTACCGCCGATTTGAGTGAAAGTGGTGCCGTTGAGGGAATAGAACCCTTGGTAGGTATTGCCTCGCTTGACCAGTTTGATCCAATAGTGCGTGTACTCGCCGGTACTCAGGTCCGTTTGTGACCAGTTGCCGCCCGCTTCGGCGCCAAATTGGAAACGCGTGGGCCTGCTATAGACGGCCTTGACATAGTTGTCGGCGTCTTGGACTACCGCGAGGCCGGCTTGTTGATAGGGGGCGTCGGGGAAGTGATCGAGGGTGATCTCGGCGACTGCCTCCCAATCGCCAGGAGCCGGGTGGGACCACATGTTCTTTTGGTCGTTCGCCGTGGTGTACATGTCCCCCTGTTCGGTGGTGATCGCCAATCCTCCAGGCGTGAGATCCCAGGTGGAGGGGTTTTCCGCACCAAGAATCGACCAACCGTCCAAAGTGAGCGAGGACGGCGTGGCGGAGGTGAAGTCGATCGATTCCAGAGCATGGCGAAATGAGATCGTGTACTGCCGCGACGCTAGGTCAGGGCCGGTAACCGTAATCACCGCGTCGCCTGGCACCTGGGTGGCGTTCTCGACGCTCGCGGTCATCCCGGGGCCCGCCGTGGCCGTCACTGGTGGTGGCACGGTGGTGCTGGCCGGCAAGTCATAGATATAGCCGCTCACCCCGGAGGTGAACTGTCCCAACGGGACGCCGCCCACCTCGATCCCTGTCAGGTACGCCTCCGTGGTGCTCAGTCCAGTGGAATCCAGGACTACTACGGGGAATGACGTGGATTTCGCTGTTCCACCAGTGGTGACGGTCGCCGTGATCGTGGCAACGCCCGCACCTACCGGGGAGACGATGCCATCGGGGGAAACGGTGGCGACACCATCGGCCGATGTCGCATAGGTGACGGTGACGGTGTCCAGGTCATAGAACGACTGGTCGTTCGCCACGGCGGACAGGCGAGCATCGATGGTATTGGCCGGTGTGGTGAGGTCGAGGATTACCCCAGTGGGAATCGCGGTGACGGTCTCCACGTGCTTGGTGGAGGACCCCGTCATGGTGAACGATGCCGACTGGGCCGCGTCGCCGTGGCTCCCTCCCACGCTCAGGGTCCAGGTGCCTTGGTCGAAGGTCTCGCGATGGGTGGTGGAGTCCCAGAACCACAAATCGGACACGTCTAGTGTCAGATGCACGGTCTCGGTGGCGCCCTGGGCAAGGTGTACCTTGTCGAACCCGGCCAACCGGGCAAAGGGACGCGACTGGCCGTCGGCGCCCGGGGAACTGGCGTATAGCTCCACCACGGTGGCGCCAGCGGGCCCCGAGGCGTTGGTCACGTCCACGGTGACATCTAGGGTGTCATTGGGTGTGGCGGTGGGTGCGCTGATCGCGAGATTGGCATAGGTGAACTGGGAATAGCTCAGACCCCATCCGAACGGGTACGTGACATCGCCGGTGAAATACCGGTAGGTGCGGCCCTTATTCGATCCGGTAGCGGTGATGGAATAGTCGAGGATTCCCGGAATCTGAGACATGGACGAATACCACGTGAAGGGCAGTTTCCCTGAAGGGTTGGTCCCATCCAGACCGAAGATGGTCCGCCCGAGGGCCGGGCCTTGCTTCTGGCCGTTGTACGTGGACCACAAGATCGCCGGTACCACATCCTTGAAACTCTCGATGTTCATCTGGGCGACCGACTGGATGTAGACAATGGTGCGCGGGTTGAGAGCGGCGACCATGGCAGGCAGGGCGCCTTGCCGGCGGAAGTCGACGCTGCTCCGATCTCCGCCGGATTCCCCGGCGTCGGATTGGCGCGTCCCGACAACCACCACGACGGCGGAGGCATTGCGGATGGTGTTCTGTTCTACCTCGGTGAGGCCGGCAGCGGCATCGAACGAGTACGCGAATACCAGGGGCTGCACCCCGTTGTAACCGCCATCGAGGAACGGGGCACTGGTGGGTTGGAAGTCCGTCCCTGAGGCGGTGGGGCCCACGGGCACGACGCCGACCTTGGGTCCGGTGGTGGAGCCGTAGTAGATATCGAACTTGCCTTGCGCGACCGCTCCGGCGGTCCCAGCGGCGTACACGCGGTACTGCGCGAATGAGTCGCAGTCGACGTTCGGGATGGAGAACCGGCCCGCCACTCCGGCGCTAACACCATCAAGATAGCCTCCGGCCTGGGTGTATCCGGTTGACAGGTCGGTGAACTCCGAGGCCAGGGCGGTACGGACCACCGTACCGGAGGAGTTGAGGAACTCAACTTTCTCCACGTTGGGGGAGGCTGTTCCCGCGTTCGTAGCGGTTGCCGCGATGTAGGGGACGGACGCGGCCGGTTCGATGCTCCGGGCGGCGGCGATGACACCGTTGAGCGGTGAGTTGCCCCGATCCGCCGCGGCGATGGAGGCCGGCGAATAGTCGCCAAAGATCAGTTCGTCCGCCTGGTCGCCGACCACGACTATGCCGCTCGCGTCGGCAGCGGGTAGCGGAAGCATTGGAGTGCTCGCGCCAGGAGGTGCCTCGTTGCGCAGCAGAACCAGAGCCTCATCGGACATGGTTTGCGCGGTGGCGAGGTGGGAGGCGGAGGAGATCTGGTTGCTCGTGGAATAGGCGGCTGAGGCCCAGACTACGTCGGAGTCGAATTCGCCGAGTCGCATCCGTGCGGTGAGCACCCGGTGCAACGCGACATCCATATCGTCCTCAGTCATCACCCCTTCGTCGATTGCGCCTGGCAGGCTCGCGGCGAAGGCAACACCCCGACAGTCAAGATCATTACCCGCTTTGATGGTGTAGGCGACGGCCTCTGTTGCGGTGACCACACGCCCACCTAATTCGGCTGGACGCCACGACCGTTGACCAGTCAGATCGGGAACCGCGGTGCAGTCGCTGACGACATACCCATCGAAACCCCATGTGCGGCGCAGGATGGTTTCCAGGAGTTCGGAATTGACCACCATGGGCATACCATTAACCGCATTGTAAGCGGTCATCAACGATCCCGCTTTGTGTTCGCCAGCCACCACGCCATAGGCTGGTAGATAGTATTCCCGCAACGCCTGTTCCGACATGTTGGACGAACCAGTGCGCCGATTCTGCTCGGAATTGTTTGCCGCATAGTGCTTGGGCGTGGTGATCGACTTCGTATAGGTGGGATCTCCGCCTTGCATTCCGTCGACAAACGCGCCGCCGATCACGCCCGTGAGATAGGGATCCTCGCCGTACGCCTCTTCGGCACGGCCCCAGCGGGGGTCTCGCGACATATTGATGGTGGGTGAGAAATAGGTCAGTCCCGCGCCCACGTCCCCGGTGTTGGACTTGGCGCGGCCCTCATCGGAGATCGCTTGGCCCATCTCCAGGACCAGGTCCGGGTTCCACGTCGAGGCGATGCCCAGACCCGTGGGGAACAGTGTGGCCTCGCCATTGCGGGCTATGCCATGCAGGGCCTCGTTCCAGTAGGAATACGCCTTGAGACCCAGGCGCGCAATAGCGGGAGCAATGGAACCGCCCGCACCGGGCCGCGTGGCCTGAAGCTGCAGGACCTTCTCCTGGCGCGTCATCCGGCTGAGGAGATCGGCGGCCCGCTCTTCGAAGGAATATGTGCCCGAATCGTCCAGATAGACGGTGGTGGGCGGATCGGCGGCTGCCGGGGTGATGGTTGCCAGCGGGACAACCAGGGCGCCCAGCACCAGGCCGGTGGTGGTGCAGGTCGCGACGGCCCGTGACCGCCAACGCCTGCGAGTGTTAGGCCCGCCTACCTGCCAATTCGGGCGGGGGAGGGGGCGTCTCGATGAGACATCATGATGAGTGCATCCTTTCGGTGACGTGCCGGGCCGCATCTGCGCCAGGCTTCAATCGTTCGCGGCCGCGCGGCGCGCCAACGCGCCGAATATGCGGCCCATAGCGGGGAAGTGTACGACGCGACCGAGGTCGCCTCACTGACAGGTATCGAGAGTGTCCATAGACCGGTCGCGGATGCCGCGCAGGGCGTCGAGGGCGTCTGCGAGCGTGGCGACCGAGGCGACTGTGAGCCCTCGTGGGACGGAGCCGCGCACGTCAGGGCAGTTTTTCTCGGGCGCGAGGAACAGCTCGGCACCGTCTCGGCGCGCGGCCACCATCTTCTGTTGGATGCCGCCGATCGGGCCGATGTTTCCGTCGGCGTCGATGGTGCCGGTTCCCGCAACAATTCGGCTGTCCGCGAGATCCGTGGGGCCGAGTTTGTCCACGATCCCGAGTGCGAAGATCAGCCCGGCGCTCGACCCGCCGATCCCCTCCACGCCGAAGCGCACATCCACGGGCAACGCGAATCCCACGGTGACACCCATGCGGGCCCGACCTTCGCCATCGTCCTCGGTCGCCATCGTGACCACGTGTTCCCGCCCGTCCCGGCGGATCGCAATCTCAATCGACGTGCCAGCCGGTATGGCGTTCAGCACCTCAAGCAGGTGCTCGAAGTCCCGCAGATCGGTGCCGTCGATCGCCACGAGCACATCATCGGGCTTCAGCACCCGTGACGCCGCCTCGCCCACTGCGTCGACTATCCGCAGTTCGACGCCGATGCCCAATTCGTTCAGCGCCGCCACACTGGCCAGCTCCTGGGACGAGGCCATCTGTTGGGCCGAACGGGTCTCGCGCTCCGCGCGGGTGAACGAGCGCGGGTAGGCAGCCTCATAGGGGATGACCTGGTCGGCCGAGGACAGCCAACGCATAATCGCCTCACCCACGGTCAGATCATGGTCTGACCCGTGCGTGCTGACTGTTGTCAGCCGCAGTTGACCGGTGACGGGATGTTCCGGGGGATCGGGGACCTGAATCAACTCCACGTCGCCGGTCTCGCCGAGCACATCGACGGTGGGTCCTGGCATCTCTACCACGTACGGGACGGGAAGTATCACCAGAAGCAGGATGAGCGCCATCGTCACCGTCCCCGAGATGGTCAGGGTCCGTCCTCGCGATGGGTGATGTGTGCGCGCCACCCGCCCTATCCTGCCGCACCGCCGTCCCCAGCGCCTCGAGGTTCCCTCACGAGGTCGCTGCGTGACGCTCGGGCCCGCGGGGGATGGGATGTCCCGTAGCGTTGACCCATGGACGATGGCGGCACACCAGATGGCATTCCTCCCGAGCTTCCCCCCGAGTTCGAGCGCTTTCTGCGGTCGATGTTCGCCGATCGCACGGACGAGGTGATGGAGGCCCTGCGAGCCGCCGGTGTCGATCCGCGCGCATTCGGTGAGATCACAGGGTTGCCCGACGGGGCCGCGGGTCAGGCCTTCCTGCTCGACAGGCTACGCCGGATCATGGCGGGGCCGCCGGACGGCCAGGCTGTCAACTGGGATACGGCGCACGATCTGGCGCGCGAGGCTGCCATCGGGGGCGGCGATCCATCGATATCTGCGCTGGCGGCGCGCCACGTCTCCGACGCGCTCGGCGTCGCCGACCTGTGGCTCGATAGCGTCACGGATTTCCCGGCCTCGGGAGGCCCAAGGGTAGCTCTGAGCGCCGCCCAGTGGATCGAAACGACCTGGACGGCCTGGCAACGCATGGTTAGTCCGGTCGCCACCAGCGTGTCGGGCGCCCTCGGCGCGGCGATCGCCCACCGCGGCGACCAGGGTCCGGGCGACGTTGCTGCTGGTCTTCAAGATGCGATGCGATCCATCGGTGGAGCCGTCTTCGCCATGCAGATCGGCAACGCAGTCGGTGCCAT
>JAISBQ010000361.1 GCA_031266115.1 Bifidobacteriaceae bacterium | reverse complement strand
AGGTGTGGTGATGGCCGGTAGGAGTGGCAGGCCATGGTCTCAGCTGGCCACGCCTCGGGTGGGAACACCCATGCTGGGCCTGGTGGTGCCACACCAGCCACACCGAGGTGCACGCCAGGGTCAGGGCATGCTGGCGGCGGGTCTACGCCAGCGGCAGGCTGGCTGAGGGGATTGAGGTCAGCGGCAGGGTCAGGGCATGCCGGCGGCGGGTCTACGCCTACGGCAGGCCGGTGGACGGGATCGAGGTCTGTTCCAGGATCTGGGCATGCCGGCGGCGGGTCCTCGGCAGCGGCGAGCGGGTGAGCGGGATTGAGGCCAGCGCCAGGGTCAGGGCATGCCGGCGGCGGGTCCTCGGCAGCGGCAGACCGGTGGACGGGATTGAGGCCAGCGCCAGGGTCAGGGCATGCCGACGGCTGCGAGTCCTCGGCAGCGGCAGGCTGGTGGACGGGATTGATGTCTTCGGCGAGTGAGCTCAGGTCTCGTGGGCATTCACCGGGAGGATCGCTACCCGCCGGATCGACCGGGTTCGCGGTGGTGGGTGGGTCTGCTGAAGCGATCAGGCCGGGTGGAAGGATGCGGGTCCCAGCGGCGACCACCCTGCCGGTGTGGGGATCGCAATAGATGGCCGACCAGGTGGCGTCCTGAGCGATCCGTCGTACCGCATGGGCGGGCAGGCTCCCGTATCCGATCAGTTCACCCGGGAAATGGTCTGACCCCAGCAACGCTTCGGCACGAGCAACAACGACCAGCCGGGGACGCACAGCGTCAAACGGTCGACCGGTAGCGAACGGCCCGGTGGGACTGAAGAGATCCGTCAGGGCGTCAGCGCGCCGATTCCCCAACGTACATGTCACCGCGGCGGCACGGGCCTCCTCGCTATCCCCCTCATGGGCATACTCCACCCACGGAACATCCACACCGTCATCGTCCCGATCATTCTCGGGAGGGACCTCGCCGTCCCCGACGGGCTCATCGGCGTCACGTGGCCATCCATCGCGATCCGTCTGGGAATCGCACGGCCCAGCGGGTCCTCGAACCAGTCCGGGAGGGTCCTGTCTCAGTCCGGGACAGTCGCCATCCGAAGTCTTGGGAGGCCGGTTCCCTGCGAGCGTGTCACGACTGCTGGCAGGGGCGATTCCCCACGGGAGGTCAACGCCGACGTCGGCTGCGCCGACGCCATTCGATACGACGCCATCCTCACTCGGCGCGATCCCACCGTTGTCAGCACCGCGCCGCGGGCCGAACGCGCCACACTCGGGCACGGTGTCATAGTCACCGGTGCCGGGTGGTGACGCGGTGGGTGTAGCAGGCGTGGCGAGCGTGGTGGGGAGATCTGGGTCTTCGCCCAGGGCCATCGTTGTCAACGTCGCGTACACCTGGTGGGCATCGATCGCCGGCAGATAGGCATGCAGGAATGCCATCCCGTGGCGGGCCTTGTCGATCCACACGGACCGTTTCGACCTGGCGCGGGCGTGAAGATCTGCGGCCGATGCCGGATCAACCCACTCCGCCAACGTCCGGGTCAGGCGCCGCAAGTTCGGGAGATTCCGGGTTTCCGGGTTACGGGACATCACGTCACTGATCACGTGGCTGCACCGATCGGGATCCAGATGCTCGGTGTCCCGCAAGATCTGGGTCGCCTTCGCGGCACCAATCTGTCCGTCACACACCGCTCGGCCCAGGTCCGGTGCGGCAGCCATCCCCATCCCCAGTTCCACCATCCGGCGTACCGTCCCATAGGTGTGACCGATCCGCACAGCGATCTCCTCGATGGTCGAACGAATCTCCAACGTGTCCCCACCGTGAGGCTCAACCGCGCCCCACGCCAGGTACGCTCGCACACCCTCCAGCGCGGCAATGGACCGGCCCAGACCCGCGATCAACTCCACCACCATGCTCGCCGAACAATTCCCTTGACCGACCAGTTCCATGACCCGTGCAGCCAACACCGGCCCAGCCGGCATCTGCTCCAACTCAGCCGCCAACCCACACTCGGCCTCCCACCGCGCCAACCGACCCTGACGAGCCACCTCGGCGCTGGCCACCCCACCACTCGCGACATCAACACCCGCCACCTCACCGCTACCAGCGTTGCCAGGCGTCATATGCCGGCCCGTGTCCGCATCGCCGGTCCCCACCTCCACCGGCCCCGCCTCCACAGGCTCGGCGTGCTCAGGCCCACCCTCCGCTGGCACACCCTCCGAGGGTTCGGCGTGTCCGCTGGGCGCCTGCTCGTCATCGGGACTCGGGATGGCCATAACCATGGATCGATACTAGTACACCTGTGCGCTTCACGCAAGTCGTCCGGCATGGCAACGCATCGTACTTAGGCACGTCTACGTCGTTCGATACCCGCCAGAGGCTCGGATCCCACCACTCGTTCGCTATGCCACACGTGTATTATTCTCACCGGCCGACGACCAGCCGCCAGCGATACCGTGGAGATTGGCAAGTCAGCTCTTGCCACAGCGGTGCTCTGCGTGGGGGGCCATGGGAAGTCGTGCGCACCACTGGGTGGGGTCGCCGCCGCGAATGCGACGATTTTCGCGCACAAGACAATGCGGCGATATTCTCGCATCGTGCACTGTGAGAATTCTGCCGCGGGAGGGGCGATGACGGACTTGGTGATCAGGCGGTTGCGCGACGTGGGCGCCATCGTGCGGGCGGCGCGCCAGGCGCGCGGGCTGACCCAGGCCGAACTGGCCGACACCCTGGGATTCTCGCGCGACTACCTGCGATCCCTTGAGCAGGGGCGTGGCACCCTGCACGAGCTGCGACTGTTCCGGACTCTCGCGAACCTCGGCATCGACCTCACGGCCCACTATGAACTCGGTGACGCTGATGGCGACCAACGCTGACCGACTCATCGTCCACCTGCACGGCGAGCCGATCGCGGAGCTAGCAAGGGGGCGGTCCCGCAGCGCGGTCTCCTTGAACTGGAATCTGGGATTCACGCCAGGGCCAGTCAGGCTGACCGAGGCGTTCAGTGTGATCCCGGAGATTCAGCCGCCGGAGCGCGCCGCCTCGAACTGGCTCGGAGGCTACGCACCGGAGGGGAACCAAAGGCTCGCGATGGCTGAGGCGCGGGGGGTACGTCCGGATGACCTCTTCGCCCTCCTACGGGAGTTCGGCGGCTCGATCGCCGGCGCCGTGACCATCAGCCCGCCCGAAGAACCGGCCGAGCACCGGCCCCGGTACGTTAGCGTGAAAGGGGCGATGGTCGAACGGCGCCTGCGCCAGGCGATAGATCGCCACGACCTTGGGGCGCACGACGACTCCAGGTCCATGATCCCGGGGTTCCAGCCCAAGGTCCTGTTGGCACGCATCGACAACCGCTGGCAAGAGCCTCACGGCCGGGCGCACTCGACCCACATCCTGAAGCCCCGGCTATCTTCGCGGCCGGAGGCGATACCCAACGAGTATTACGGGTACCAGCTCGCACGGGCCATGGGAATGGCAACCTATTCGGCTGAGCTGGGCCGCTTCGGGGACCAAATCGCCCTGGTCGTCGAACGGTTCGACCGGCGGATCCTGGACGGCGAGGTTCAGCTTGTACACCAGGAAGATCTGGCGCAGGCGCTCGGCGTCGACTGGCTCGACGCCGCGGCCAAGTTTCAGGATCAGGAACGCCCAAGGCGGCAGGACCGGCCCTCGGCCAGATCCATCGCGGAACTGCTTGCCACGATCCCAGACTCGCCTGGTCTGGCCGCCGCATGGCTGGATCGGCTGGCATTCGCGGTCTTGATCGGAGACAACGACGCCCACGCCAAGAATGTCTCCTTGTTGCACGAGCCAGGCGGCACCCGTCTTGCCGACGCCTATGACTGTGTGCCGAATCTGCACCAGCCTGGGCGCATCGCGTACGACCTGGCGCTCTCAGTCGACGGCGTGTTCGACCAGCGGCGCATCAGCGTGGAACGCCTGGAATCCGAAGCCGCGTCCTGGGGCGTGTTGCCACGCCATTCCATCAGGGCGCGCCTTGAAAGCACTGTCACAGCCTTCGCCGCGGCAGTGGAAACAGTTGCCCCACCGCGTGGCGCGACGCCAGAGCTCCGACGACGATTCGTGACCACTGCTGAGCGGCTTCTCGCCGGCGGCGAGATTGGCGACCCGGAATCGTAGCCGAGAACGACCCCACCCCATCGTCGAGCCCGCGGCTTAGGGTTGGGGGGTGGCGCGCGTGTGGACTCGGGGCTTCGATCCTGAGGATCCCGTGTTGGCGCGCGTGGTGGCCGCCATTGAGCATCTCCCGCAGGTCTACACGGCCGAGACTTGGGGGATCTGCACCCTACGCATTGGACGCAAGCTGTTCGGGTGGTTCAGCGGCGGGGTGGACGATGACGGCCACCGGCTCGTGTTCAAGCCCGCGCCTTCGGAACGACACTGGCTCTTGTCAGACGCCCGGTTCCGACCCGCGCCCCACCTGCGGGGATGGCTGGAATTGGACCTGGGCGCCGTCACGGACTGGGCGGAGGTCCGTGAGCTGCTCACCGACTCCTATGCTCTGGTTGCACCCGCCGCGCTCGCGGAGCACGTTGGCGGCCGCCCCGCGTGATCAGCACCCAGTGGGTCTACCTGATCCGGAGCTTGACACTCGCGGACGCGGAGGCGGCGGACTTGCCTTTGGCGGTCGTCTTGAACTTCACGGTGTGCTTGCCTTTGGCCAGTTTGGCCGTGTTGATGGTGACCCTGACGTTGCCGGACTTGTCCGCCTTCGCCTTGCCGACCACCTTCCCGTCGATCCGGGCCACCACCTGCTGACCATTCGCTATCGCACGGGTCGCGATCTTTGCGGTGAACACAGCGCTGGCACCTCGCGCGACACTGGCGGGACCCTTCAGTTTCGCGACCGCACTCGCAACCCTCTCGCCTGTCGGAATCCGCGCGACACCGAAATAGAAGCCCTCCGGCGCGGGCCAAATGTCTGTGAACGCCCATCCATGTGGCAAAGGCGGCACCTTCACCGACGGATGAGGTTGCGCCCCCTTCTTTGCTTTCACCGTGGCTCCGACCACGTGACCGTCGTTGCGGAGCAGCATGATAGAGGAGCGATAGATCGCCATGTCGACGTAATACAGTCCCGGCGGTGCCTTCGGAATCCGCTCTTCTAGCACCGGCCCCACCTTCCAGTCAGGATGCCCATAATCGTGCATTAGCGTCACCGTCCCATCCGAACGTGCCAACCCCAACATGCTGCCCGAACTATGTCCGATTGCCGTATAGCGAACACCTGGCGGCAAGTCAGGAATCCGAGTCCGCGGAATATCGTTGTCAAGCGCCGGTGACCATCTGTCGTAGTCGATATTCTCGTGAGTAGAAATCACATAGACATCTATGGTTCCATTCTCATTGAGCAGTGCGAGTTCATTGTGTGACGTTCTGACCCCTTGCACTATCGTGTTTGGGGTGGTCATGTTGCTGCC
>JAISBQ010000276.1 GCA_031266115.1 Bifidobacteriaceae bacterium | reverse complement strand
GATAGGCGCCGCTGTGCCCGATGGCGGTGACGTACCGGGGGTTTGCGGGATCGGTGACGTCGTAGAGGAGTACCTCGGTCATGGCGGCGTCGAATGGGACGGTCGCGACGTCGCCCGCCAAGGCGTCTAGCCCGCGCGGGCGGTACTGGTTGAGGAGCACGGCCAGGACACCATCGGACACCATCATGTCGATCACCGGCCCGGACGTGGCCATCCCGGCCACGGGATCGCTGCCGCTCGCCCCGCCATCGGGCGGTGCGTCATCGGCGGTATCGATGCGGGAGACCTCGCGGGTGCCGGCGCCGGCGGCATCGATGATCGCCACCTGCCCCTGGGACGCCACGTAGAGAGTGCTGCCGTCCACCTTGACGATGTCGCCTTCATCGATCCCCTCGACCTGGACGTTGGTGGAGCTCGAATCGACAGATCCGGCGCCATCGTCGACGCTCGGTGCGGCCTCCAGGGTGAGGGGTCCGGCCGAATCGGTGGCGATCATGGACCTGCTCGACTCGGCCGATGTCCACGAGGATTGCTCGGTCGACGCCCACGCCGCCTGCACGCTCGCGTACAGGTCCGCGTAGTCCGCGGCGGCCGAGCCGATTGCCTGGGCGTCGGCCGACGGCTGTGTCCCCGTTGGGGTGGCGGCCGGGGCGCTCGTCGTCGCCTCGGCGACGGGGATGTGCGCGGCCGGGTCGGCGCCATTGCCAGTCGTGGCGATGGCGACCACCATGGCAGCGCAGGCAGCGATTCCGCTCAGGGCGGCGCGCCAGGGCCTGAGGGCGCGTCCCGGAGGAACCCCATCTGCCGCGGACGATGACGGTCCTACCCCGCCGCCGGAGTTCTCGCCATGCGCGGTGGCCGGCTCCTCGTCCAGGCGCCGCTCGAGTTGCTCAAGGAGCTGTGCGGGGGGTTCCCACTGGTCTCGCATGGCGCGGAAGATCGGATCATTCATTGAACAGCGCTCCTTGCAATCGGTCCCGCATCAGGCCGCGCCCACGGGAAAGACGCATCTTGACGGCCCCAACCTCGATGCCCAGCGCGTCGGCGATCTGAGCCACGGGCAGGTCCTCGAAGTAGTAGAGGTGCAGGACGGTCCGGTAGTCCTCGGGGATGCGGGCCATCGCGCGGAAGATAGCGTCCTGGTCTTGTGTCTCAAACTCGAACATGGCGGGGGTGGCGTCGCCCAGGTCTTCCACCGTCATCGGCACCACACGAGTGCGCCAGGACGATAACGCGATCGCCTTGGAGCAGTTCACCGTCGTGACAATCAACCAGGCTTGGCGATGGTCTTCGGACCGGCAGCGCGGTTGGCGGCGGTGGTAGGCGAGGAAGACCTCTTGAAACACGTCCTCGGCGTCTGCCTGACAGTTCGTGTGGGTCAGCGCGATGCCGTACACCATCGAGCCGTACCGGGCGACAACGGACCGCGTGTCCTGAGTCGGCGGCGGGGTGGGGGACACGTGGGTGGGGGGCGGCGGGCTTGGCGCCTGCGGTCGGGCGGGTACCGCAGGGTTCGGCTCGGCTGGCTCGGGAGTGAGCATCGAGGCGCCTCCTGGTGATTCGGACGGGTAGGTGGAACGAGTCTTCCCCTCGGGGGTAACTGCGTCCAGGAGCCTGAAAGGTAACAGTGAGTCTTCATGCGGGGTGGCGGATCCACGTCAGCGATTCGGCAAGCCCGGGATGGTCCCGCCGTGACCGGCGTGCTCGCGGCTGGGTCGGTGGGCTTGGGACGAGCGTGTGCCTGGGGCACCCTGATGAGCGCCTGACACGGACCGCGCGGGAGTTGGACGCCTCGCGGGGCGTCGGCTATCCTGGCGGGCGCCGGTTAGCACTCTTGCGAGAGTGGTGCGTGCGCGGACGTGGCTCAGTTGGTAGAGCATCACCTTGCCAAGGTGAGGGTCGCGGGTTCGAATCCCGTCGTCCGCTCGAATCCGAGGTGGACTCGGGCCAGCGCGGTGGAGTGGCCGAGAGGCGAGGCAGCGGCCTGCAAAGCCGTCTACGTGGGTTCGAATCCCATCTCCACCTCAACAGACTCCACGGAGGGTGCCCCATCGCGCTCACCGGGGGCGTCGCTCGGGCGGTTGGCGCAGCGGTAGCGCGCTTCCTCGACACGGAAGAGGTCGCTGGTTCGATCCCAGTACCGCCCACCGAGTTCGCTTGCTCGAAACGCTGACCCGTCCAGGTCTGGTGTGGTCACGGTCAGTCTGCGATCCAGAGGGAGCAGCGACGCCAGAGTCGTGAAAATGGACTTTGGGGCTCGTCGCCGTACGAGCGTTGACCGTCTTGCCCCAGGCGGGGAGGAAGCGGACAAGGAAGACCGCTTCAAGCAGACGCCCGTATTCCTTGACGGTGGCGCTGTGGACGCCCAACGCGTCCGCGATGCTCTCGCGGTTCGTCACCTGGCCCGTCTGGGCGGCGAGTCTGGCGAGGACCTGGGACAAGACCTCGGCCTTGCGCAGCTGCTTCAAGCCGCTGACGTCCCGTTCCAGCGTTAGCCTCACATAGTTGTCGAACCACCTTGACCGCGCTCTCTCTGTGCGCCCCTGCGCCAGCGGGAAACCCCCCGTCACGATTCGCCGGATGAATTCCGCCCTGGCGGTCCGGGACGAGCGGGGCGAGACCACTGCCTCGCCGAGGCCGAACAGCCTGGAGAGCAGCCCCGGAGCGTTAACGCCAGGAGCACGTCAGGGTCGTCGAGGTCGACCAGTGTTCCTGCGAGGCTCTGCGCCAGCGAGCCCAGGAGCGTGGACTTGCCGACTGACCGGGGTCCTTGTATCAACACGACTGGTTCCTCCGACACCCGCTCTCGCGCCACTTCGGCGACCAGGCGCGGCACCAGAGCCTTGGGGTCGTTCATGTCGCGTACGGCACCGCAAATCCGGATCTCGAGCCGTGTCTACTCCAGATGTCGAGCCAGGCATGTTCCGGATCTACGGAGCGACTCCCTTGCCCGGACCACTGCCGGTGGCGGGGCCGTCCCGATCTGGTTGGTCAGTATCACGACATCTGGTCGCAAGACGCCTTCGCGGGTGAGATGAGCTCTTCCGCGCCGCGGCTACTCTCGGGGGCGGTAAGGGATGTGGGCAAGAAAGCGCGACGCTTACGTCGCTGCGGCGGCAGAACTGTCCCAATCTGTGGACGCGTCAGCATGCCCGATTCGCGTCCTGACCAGGCATTCCGGCAGCCGAGGCATGTTTCGAGCAGGGTCCAGCCATCTCCACTGGGTTGTTCCTGGTCTGAGCAGGCCGGGCGGAGGTTCTTGCCGTATTTCCGAGTCATCTGTCGTCCAAAGGCTCGGCGGCCGCCTCGGCAAGATCGATTCTATGGATCTGTCGACTTACCACGTCGTCGGGCAGTTCGCCGTGCCTCATCGCGTCGATGAGGTCGGCGCGTTGGGTGGAGAAATCGGCGGGCGCCGCCTTCCCCGCGATTGCTTCCGCACGATCGCGCAGGCGCTGGCCGGCGGCATCCTCGGCCGTGGTGTCGATCGCGAGAGCGCGAGCGATGCTAGGCAACGTCAGTCCTTGAATTAGCAGAGTTCCCAAGGCGACGGTGAATGCGACGCCTTTGATAACAACAGCGCCGTCAAAGTCGCCGGCAAGGAAGGATGGGACCTCTGCGGCCGCCGCAAGGGTGACGATGCCGCGCATCCCGGTCCAGGCGACGAGCGCGATCTCTTTCCAACTCATCGGCGTCGGCATTTCTTGCCCTCCGGGCCGCCGGCGCCCCGACCGGCCGACTCTGCGGGCGCGCCCAGTGGGTCGAGACCGCCGGGGTCGGTGCCGCCATCGGACGCCGACCGCGCTCCGGCCTCGAAGGGCAAACCGGATGGCCAGGTTGGACTGCCCGAAGCTGATCGCGGTCCACCCGATTCGAACCACCATCACCGTCCCAAGCACGGCCAGTCCCAACCACACCGTCAGCCACGCCCCGGCAGGTGGCCCAGCGAGCACATCGGCGATCACCCAACGCAGTTGCAGCCCCATGTAGGCGAAGACAAATGCCTCCAACAGCAGGTCTACAACCGGCCACAGGCTGTGCTCGGTCAACCGCGTCAGAAACCCGGTGCTCGAATATCCGCCATGGTCGAGATAAGAAGTGTGAAGCGCGACGGTAAAAGCCGACATCACAACCGC
>JAISBQ010000238.1 GCA_031266115.1 Bifidobacteriaceae bacterium | reverse complement strand
CTCAGGAACGCGACCAGGATCACAAGGACACTGATGAGGACCAGCACCGCGATCATCAGGCCGTCTGTGATCGCGTTCATCATCGCGAGCAGTGGGCGGCTGATGACAGGCGGACCGTTGGATGGGAGGTCCGCGGCGAAGTACTCGGACTGGCATCATGGACTGTCGTGGCTGAACCGATAATCCGCGACGAAACTCCTCGCGACATCGACGCGATCACCGTCGTGACAGAGATGGCCTTCCGTGACTCTGGCCTGCCCGGCGAACGCACCGAACAGTACGTGGTCACCGCCCTGCGCGAAGCCGGAGCGCTGACGATCTCACTGGTCGCCAAGGATGCGGGCCGGATAGCCGGCCACAGCGCGTTCTCCCCGGCCGCGATCAGCGACGGCACCACCGGTTGGTACACCCTCGGCCCGGTCTCAGTCCTGCCCGACCGTCAACGCCAGGGGATCGGCTCGGCGCTGATCCGCGCGGGGTTGGACCGGCTTCGCGCGATGGGCGCGAACGGCATCGTCCTGGTCGGACACCCCGGCTACTACCCGAGGTTCGGGTTTGTCCACCGCGGCAACCTCGGCTACGAGGGAATCCCATCCGACGTGACCTTCGCGCTGTCGTTCGACGGCCACTACCCCACCGGCGTCATCACCGACCACCCCGCGTTCCACACGAAGTGAGTGAGTGCACAGGGGGAGAAAACTCCGGTTTTCTCTACCTGTGTGCGACCGAGCACACGAAGTGAGTGAGTGCACAGGGGGAGAAAACTCCGGTTTTCTCTACCTGTGTGCGAGCGAGCAAGTGTCGTAGGGAGCGCAGCGACCGAGCACACGAAGTGAGTGAGTACGCGCCGTCTGGGTGTTGCATGCGGTGCATGCAACAGCTACCGTACGGGGCATGGCGATGATCACGGTACGCAACCTCGACGACGCGGCGAAACGGCGTCTTCAACGACGCGCGGCCGCCAACGGAACGTCGATGGAGGCAGAGGCCCGCGCCGCATTGGAGGCGGTTCGTGAGCCGGACGAGGAGACGGGCATCTTCGCCGCGATGCGCGCCGCCCACACGGCGATGGGCCGAGGAGGATTCGATCTGCAGGAGCGTGCCGACGACTTCCCCCGCGACCCTGGCTTGTCATGATTGTGCTCGACACCAACGTCATCACGGTGCTGGCGTCAGCCGAACCACACGAAGACGATCAAGTCGTTCTCGACTGGGTGACGAATCACTCGGCAGGCGAGATCTGGGTCACGACGATCAGCCGCGCAGAGCTGGCCTACGGGGTGGCTCTCCTGCCCGCAGGCCGGCGGCAGCTGAGACTGAGCGCGGCGGTCGATCGCTTCTTCGATCTCATGGAGCCCTTCACCATCCCGTTCGATTCAGGCGCCGCCCAGGCCTACGGCGGCATAGCGGCGCGGCGCCGCAAGGCCGGCAACCCGATCTCGTCGATGGACGCGCAGATAGCGGCTTGCGCGATGACCGCTAGAGCGAAGGTGGCGACACGGGACCTGACGGGTTTCTCAAGTGTGGGCATAGGCCTGGTGAATCCGTGGGACCGCCGTACGTGGTGACGCCCCGCCGGTAGGCCACGGGCCACCTCCACCATCCGCGAACCCTGCGCATTTCCATTCCCCAGGCCCACGGTCGCCTGATCGCCGCCGGTCGTGACGCCATCGACACAGACAACGCCTCGCGGCGCGAGGACTACCTGCGGGCGATCGACGGCATCGCGCACGGGGATGCCGTCGCCATCGCCGGGGTGCGTGCGCGCAAGGGGCTTTGCATGCCCGATGCCGTCGTACTGGAGTTGGCTCTGCGCCTGAGTGGGACGGTGGCGACCTTCGACCCCGCCCTGGTCAGTGCTGCGCAGACGCTGAACGTCGGCGTGGCCCTACGCTCCCCAGGTGCTTGACTTCAAGAAGCCGGAGCCCCACAGGCCCCAGCATCGCCTACCCAGGCCTCAACAATCCCGCTACCCCAGCCCACGAAACACTCAGGATAGGGTGTACGCGTGACAAGCAACCAGGAAGCAGCCTTGTACCTACGGCGCAAGCGGGAGCAAATCTCGCCACAGGATGCGGGGTTTCCCATGTCACCCAGACGGCGAACGAAGGGGCTACGACGGGCAGAAGTTGCGCAACTAGCGGGGCACAGTGTCGGATCTTACGACCAGATTGAGCAGGGGAAACTGTCGGGGGTTTCGGAACAGGTACTCAAGGCCGTCGGACGGGCGCTACGGCTCACTGACGCCGAATTGGTTTATCTCCACGGACTGACGCGTTCCGAGTCCTCTTTCGCGACCGAACCGACGGGCGAGAAGGCGATCCCCTGGAGCTACCTGCGGTTACTGGAAGCGTTGCGACCGCTGCCAGCGCACCTGTCCGACAACCGTCTCAACATTCTGGCTCTCAATTCGGAATGCCGCGAATTGCTCTGGCCACTCAAGCGTGCTGAATTGCCCGTCAACCAAGTCAGATTCAGCTTCCTCGATCCCCGCGCAAAGCAGCTCTACCGGGACTGGGAGAGCCGGGTGGCAGGGCAGGTGGGAATAATCCGCAGGCTGCGCGGGGAGTTTCCTCGCGACACTGAGCTCGA
>JAISBQ010000112.1 GCA_031266115.1 Bifidobacteriaceae bacterium | reverse complement strand
GACACGATGGACGATCTGGGCCCCTGCATCCAGCTCACAAGGGGGCACGAGCCCGCGTCAGCCGAGGCGCCGGCATCGTCGCTGCTGCGTCCAGCCCACGAGGGGGCACGAGTGTCAGTGGTATGTCGTAAACGTACCGAAAACGTCTCAAAACAATTTTCGGTACGTTTCCGACCGTCCACGTCACTCGCCCACCGGACTCACCCGAACGTTTACCCAGGTCACACGGTTGCCACCAGATCGAAGACCACGGCCCGTGCGTCTGAAACGTACCAAGAACGTCTCACAACAGATCTCGGTACGTTTCCGACCAGTCCGGACCAGACTCGACCCCGCAGGCAGGCGGTCTGAGGACCCCCAACAGCGCACGTGTCCTCACCACTGTCAGCACGAACAACCGACGTGGCGCCGGTCCGCCTCGGGGATCGCCAGACGGACCGGACCCATCCCGACCATCACCGCCTCGGCCCCCAAGATCGGGGGCCCGCCATTGCCTGAACGGCGCCGTGTCCGCGCGGGATTGGGTCAGGGGCTCGTGCCCAGACCGTGTTGGCTGTGGTTTGGTGTCCCGTTCGCTCGCCGAATGTCAGGTGTCGCGTCAAGCTCCGAGGACGTTGCCGGCGTAGAAGTACATGTTGAGGGCGACCATGAGGAACCCGGCGATCGCGATGAAGAACCCAGCACGGTTCATCTGTCCGATGGTGACCATCCCGGAGGAGTAGGCCACCGCGTTGGGTGGCGTGCCGGCTGGCATCATGAACGCGCAGGAACAGGCCATGGCCACGGGGATCGCCAGATAGACCGGGCTCATCCCGAGCACCACCGCCACGGCCCCGAAGATCGGGATCAGCGTGGCCGCCGCCGCAGTGTTGGACATGAACTCGGTGATGATCCAAGTCAGCGCGCAGCAGGCGATGAGCAGGATCGGAACCGGCAGTCCGCCCAGAGACTTGGCGCGATCGCCGATCCACACCGCCAGCCCGGACGCGCTCACCTGGGCAGCGAGCGACAGGCCGCCGCCGAAAAGGATCAGCACGCCCCACGGGAGATCCTTCAGGTCCTTCCACGTCATGAGGGCCGAACCCGGACGCTTCCACGAGACAGGGAAGAAGAACAGCACGAAGATGGCGACCACGGCGATGAGCTCATCGGTGATGCTGCTACCGTCCACTCCGATCGCCTTGAAGAGGAAGTCGTGGAAGATCCATGCAAACGCGACAGCGAGGAAGATGATCGCCACCCGCAGCTCTGGGCCCCTGAATGGCCCGAGGGCGTCCCACTCGCGCCGCAGAACCTCGCGCGCCCCCGGAATCGCCTCGGTGTAGATGGGCGGGTAGGCGACAAAGGTCAGCAGCAACCAACCCACCACCAGGAACACGATCCACAGTGGCATGCCCGCCCTCATCCAATCGAAGAACGAGATGTCGATCCCCTGTTCGGCGAGGTAGCCGACGGCGATCGCGTTGGGCGGCGAGGCGATGATGGTCCCGAACGAGCCGATTGAGGCGCCGTAGGCGACGGACAGGACCAACGAGATACGAAGGTTCTTGTCCGCCCGTCCAGTCACACTCTCGGCAAGCTTGAGCACGGACATCGCGATCGGCAGCATCATCACCGCGGTGGCGGTGTTCGAGACCCACAGCGACACGAAGCTCGTGGCCGCCATGAAGCCGAACACGATGCCGCGGGGCTTTGACCCGACCATCATCACGACGCGGATGGCCACCCTGCGGTGCAGGTTCCACCGCTCCATGGACATCGCCAGCACAAACCCGCCCAGGAACAAGAAGATGATCTTGCTGGCGAACGGCGCGGCCGCCGCATCGATGGTGTTGACCTGCAACAGCGGGATCGCGACGAGGGGGATGAGCGCCGTGACGTACAGCGGCAGGACCTCCGTCATCCACCACACGGCCATGAGCGCGAGCGTCGCGGCGACGGCGGCAGCGGAGCGATCTCCCGCGGCACCCGCGGTTTCCGCGACAGGCGTCACATCGGGCATCGCGAAGAACACCGCCAGGAATAGGGCAGGTCCAAGCACAAAGCCCAGGCGGCGCCTATTCACCCTCCGGCGACGGGGGCGGTCGAAATCAGCTACAGGGACAGAATCGGTGCGGTGGGCCACCGCCATGGCAAACTCCTTTGTTCGGCCGCACATTCCGACGGCGCACATCGGCGAGCGCCGGGCTATGTGGCAATACCCGCCGCCGCTTCACGATCGCGACGGCCACGAGCCACTGTATTGCCGCACGGTGGGTCATTTCCTAGGTCCGAGGACCGTTGCCCCGAGACGATCCCGCCCCTAGGATAGTGGATTCCGCCGGGGCCGGGCGGTGGCATACCGTGGCAGCATGCCGCCAGCCCCGAACCCCTCACCAACTCCTCAGGCAGAGCTATCGGCCCGCCTGGCAGCGTGCATGGACCGCGCCGTCGCGTCGATCGGCGGCCATCCGCGACCCGGCCAACTCGCCATGGCCGATGCCGTCGCCGCGGCGATCGCCGACCGCCGCCATCTGCTCGTCCAGGCAGGAACCGGTACCGGCAAGTCACTCGGGTACCTGATCCCCGCGTTACGGCACGTCCGCAGTCATGGAGGGAGCGTCATCGTCGCCACCGCGACCTTAGCGTTGCAGCGCCAGCTCATGGCCGCCGACCTGCCGGTCGCTGTGGACGCCGTAGGGGGCTCGTTGCATACCGCGGTGCTCAAGGGCCGGACCAACTATGCCTGCCTCCACAAGTTGGCCGGCGGATACGCCGAGGTGCCGATGCTCTTCGAGGTGGACGATGCCGGAGCGGGCCACGGTGGGGCATCCTCGCCTTTGGAGACACAGATGGCCCGGATCCGCCGCTGGGCCGACCAGACCGAGACGGGCGACGTGGACGATCTGCGGCCTGGTCCGAGCCCACGTGCTTGGCGGCTGGCTTCGGTCAGCGCTCGTGAGTGCCTGGGCGCCAGGTGCCCCCTGGTCGAGGAGTGCTTCGCGGAGCGGGCGAAGTCGAACGCCGAGCGCGCAGACCTCGTGGTCACCAACCACACACTGTTGGCGCTGCACATGGCCACGGACCGAGCGGTGCTACCCGAGTTCGACATGGTGATCATCGACGAGGCGCACGAGTTGGCCGACCGGATTACCTCGGCGCTCACCGTCACGCTTGCCGGGACGTCCGCGGAGCGGGCAGTCCGCGCCACGGCCCAGGCGGGATTCGACGCGGACACGCTGGCCGCCACCGCCGAGCCCCTGCGTCAGCGCCTTGACGCCATCGGCGAACGGCGGCTCGCTGGCGGACCGCCCGAGGACCTGGCCGCGGCGGTGTCCGCCGTCCGGGAGGGCGCACGCGAGGCGGTCCGGGGGCTCGATGCGATCACCCGAGCTTCGGACACTGCTGCCGCCAAGACATCGGACGGCGTGCGGCAATTCGCTCAGGCGCGGTTGGTGGAACTGATCGAGGTGACAGACGCCATCGGCGGATGTGGATCGGCGGATGTCCTGTGGACCGCGCCGACGGCCGATGACGACGCCCAGGACCTACACCTCGCGCCGCTCAGCGTGGCGGGGATGATCCGGGGGACCGTCTTCGGCGACAAACCTGCGATCTTGACATCGGCAACGCTGAGCCTCGGTGACGACTTCGCCGCGATCGCCCACGCCTGCGGCCTGGATCCCGAGCGCCGCGAGACCGGCGATTCGGCCGATCTCGGCGCCGAGACGGCCGATGACGACGCGGTGGGTGAGCCGGACGGGACGGAGGAGATGACGCCCGTGTGGCGGGGCCTCGATGTGGGCAGCCCCTTCGACTATCGAGCGCAGGGAATCGCGTATGTGGCCTCCCACATCCCACCGCCGACACGGGAAGGGACGCCGGATGAACAGATCGATGTGATGGAGCGGCTCATCGGCGCCGCGGGCGGGGGGACGCTCGGGCTGTTCACCTCGCGTGCCAGGGCCGAACGCGCGGCCGGCGCGCTGCGTGAGCGCTTGGATGTGCCCATCCTTGTTCAAGGGTCTGAGACGCTGTCGGTGCTCGTTGACCGGTTCCGGGACGAGCCGGATACCTGCCTGCTCGGAACCTTCTCGCTCTGGCAGGGGGTGGATGCGCCGGGTGCCACCTGTCGATTGGTCATCATCGACAGGATTCCTTTCCCTCGACCGGACGATCCGATCCGTTCGGCACGGTCCGAGGCCATCGACCAGGCCGGCGGCAGCGGCTTCATGGCGGTGTCGGTCGCTGCGGCTGCGTTGATGCTCGCCCAGGGCGCGGGGCGTCTCATTCGGGGCACCAACGATCGTGGTGTGGTGGCGATCCTTGACCCGCGCCTGATCACCAAGCGGTATGGCGTGGCGCTGCGCCGTGCGCTGCCGCCCCTGTGGCCGACGACCGACCTGGAGTTGACGTGTGGCGCGTTGGAGCGGCTGCGCCGGCGGTGAGACCGCACCGAGCTGACGCCATAGCACCACCGCCCGCCCTGCCCCACCGGTGGAGTGGGCAGGGCGGGCGGTGGTGCTCAGCAGGCTCGCGCGATGGGCGAACCGCTACCTGGAG
>JAISBQ010000178.1 GCA_031266115.1 Bifidobacteriaceae bacterium | reverse complement strand
GCCCCTCCCTCACCGGTGGTCCCGGCCCCAACGCCGATAGCGCCGTCGCCCAGCCCGACAGCCACGCCTCTTGTTCCGCCCGATGCCACACCCCCGGGCGTCACCAGCGCCACGTTGCCGCCGGCGCCCCCCATGGTGATTGGCCGTGACCAGGAACTGGAGGAACTGGCACGGACGATGGCGGGCGGGCGGGGGGCCGCGTTGATCGGGATGGGAGGCGTCGGGAAGACGACCCTCGCGCAGGAGTATGTTCGCGCCCACGCGCGGGAGTACTCGTGGGTGTGGTGGTTCGACGCATCCTCCGCGGGCACGCTGACCAGCGGCCTCGCCGAAGAAGGCCGCACCGCCATGAGTGCGAGCGGCGCAGTGAACGTCTCGTCGGTGGTCGACGCCGATGCCGAGGCGCACGCCCGTCGTCTCCTGCGGAACAGCACCGGTTGGCTGGTGGTGCTCGACAGCGCGGCAGGCGTGGCCGAAGTCCGGGACACGATGACCGCCGCCCTGGCTGGCACATTCTTGGTGACCACCCGGGAGGACCAGGACTGGCAGGACCTCGGCGTGGCACCCATCGACATCCACCCGCTGAGCAAGGACGATGCCGTCGGTCTGCTGACCGCGCGAGCAAGACCCTCGTCAATGGAGGGATGGGATTCGACCGGCGACGCCGGCGATCTGGTCGAGGCTCTGGGGTGCCTGCCGTTGGCTGTGACGCAAGTCGGGGCGCTGCTCCACCTCGACGGAGCCGACGACCCGTCAGACATGCTCGCCCAGTGGCAGAACAATCCGGAAGCGCACCTCGATCCGGCCGCACCGGGTACGTTGTCGGAGCGGACGATGGCGCACACCTGGGATCTCTCGATCACCCGCCTCGAGGAGAGCGAACCCTCGGCGGTGCAGCTGCTGTCGATCCTCGGCTGGCTCGGGCCGCCAGAAGCGATCCCCAAGTCGCTGCTTAACGTGCTGCCAGTTGACGCGTTCGCCGATGGTCCCAGCAGGGCCCTGCGAGCAGCGGCATCGGCCAGCCTCCTCACCATGCGCGCTGATACCATCGCGGTCCACCCAGTCCTGCACTTGGTATTGCGAACCGCTGACGACACCTTGTCGCAGCGCGCCCAAGACCGGGTGGATGAGGCACGCGCCACAGTGGCCGCGATGCTGCGTCAGATCATCGGCGAAAGCGACCCATCCGACCCCACCGCTTGGCCAACCATCCGATCCCTGGTCGAATCGGTGGAACTACTCGCCACCCGATCTGCCACGGGCCAGGAGGCGGACGCCTCGTATGTCGCCAAGAAGGTCGGGGCGTTCCTTTCCGGACAGGGGTCACACGATCGGGCCGTCTCACTCCTCAAATGGGACTTCAAACGCGCCGACCAGGTACACAGCGCATACGACTCTGACATCCTCACCGCCCACAACAACCTCGCCGGAGCGCTCAGGGGCCGTCGCGGGCCGGGCGACCTGGACACCGCTATCAGCATGTACCAAACAGCACTCACACGCCTCGAACGCGTCCAGAGCACCGACCACCCCGACACTCTCGCCACCCGCAACAACCTCGCCCAGGCGCTGATTCATCGTCACAAACCAGGCGACCTAGACAGGGCCATCGGCATCTACCAAACGGTCCTCACCAACACGGAACTCGTCCTCGGAATCGACCATCCTGCCAGCCTCACCATCCGCAACAATCTCGCTGGAGCGCTCAGCGACCGGCACGGACCAGGCGATCTCGACACCGCCATCAACCTCTATCAGACGGTCCTCGCCGACCAGGAGCGCGTCCTCGGTGCCGACCATCCCCGCACCCTCGCTACCTGCAACAACCTCGCCCTAGCACTGACCTATCGTCACGAACGAGGTGACCTCGACAGAGCAATCGACCTCCACCGAAAGGTCCTCACAGACAGCGAGCGCGTTCTGGATGCCGACCATCCTGACACCCTCACCATCCGCAACAATCTCGCTGGAGCGCTCAGCGACCGGCACGGACCAGGCGATCTCGACACCGCCATCACGCTGTTCCAGTCGGTCCTCACCGACGAGGAGCGTGTCCTGGGCACCGACCATCCCTCCACCCTGGCCACCCGCCACAACCTCGCCCACGCGCTCAAGCAACGCCGTCGACAGTGAATACGAGCCGATCCCTCGCCGGACGGACCCAGCCCATAGTCACTCCGGACGCGAGACTGCCCGCCGATCCACCCCGCACTCAGGTATGGTGTGTGGCGAAATTTCGCCCTGACTGCGCCGTCCCGGAGAGATGATGTCCGTCCCTGACTCTGCTTCGCTCCTTGACGAGGTCCGCGACTCCAACCGGAGGGTCCTTGAGGACATTCGTGTGGCGGTTGGGCAGGACAAGTTGGTCCCGTTCGTCGGAGCCGGGATGTCCAAGCCCATCTTCCCTCTGTGGCGAGACTCGCTGACAAAGCTCATCGACGATCTTCCCTTCGAAAACCCGCCGAGCAAGGGCGAAGCGAAGGGCATGGTCAGGAACTCACAGTTCGAAGAAGCGGCCTCGCTGCTCGAGCGCGAGTTACACACCCCGCTCACCGCGCTGATCTATGCAGACTTTTGCAACGACAGGATCGAAGAACAAGAGTCGAGGCTCGCACAGATGCCCGTGAGCCTGCTGCCAGACCTGTTTACCGGCTCGGTCATCACCACGAACTACGACAGGGTGGTCGAGTGGGTCTATCACGGACGCCTCGAACCCGTTGTCCCTCCCTTTCACAACAGACCAGGCCAGCTTGTCGCGATCAGGAGACAGAAGAGTCGCCTCTTGATCAAGATCCATGGGTGCATTTCCAGCGAGCGCGATCTCATCTTCACCAAGGAGTCGTACGACGAGTTCTATGGTGAGGACTTCCGTGGCGAGAGCGCCTTGTTCCTCAAAGACCTGTTGATGACGCGGGAAGCGCTCTTCCTCGGCTGCGGGCTTCAGCAGGACCGCACCTTCAAGCTGATGACGGACCTCGCATGCACAGTGGATGCGACTCATTTCGCCATAGTCGAGGCCCCAGAAAAGCCTGCGCCGGCAGAGTTTAGGAACAGGTGGGAAAGCCTGAAGACGGCGAGAATCCGCTGCTATTGGTACCCGTACGGCGCGCACACGAGAATCGAGGAGGTCCTCAGATTCCTCATCGACCCGAACGGTAGCGACCCACCCGGAGATGTGGACATCACCTTCAATGACAAGCCCCCGTCCGAAGGCGGCGGCTCCACCGTGACTACACCCCCGCGGCTGCCAATCGGCGGGCCAACGGCAGGATCTGAGGCACCGGCATCGTCCCCTGCACCCCCGCTGCCCGTGCCGCAACCCGACGGTGTCGAAGACGCCCCCTCCCCCACGAGCCAGCCGCCAGCAGATCGCCCGCCTGCCACAGACCCCGATACGGCGCCCTACGGGGTCGCTCGCCTCGACCTCAGACCAACCACCGATCCGATACCCCCGAGTGTCACGTTGCCGCCCGCGTCCACCACGTTGATCGTCCGTGACCAGGAACTTCAGAAGGTAACCCAGGCGCTAACCGACGGTCATGGGGCGGCGCTGATCGGCATGGGCGGCATCGGGAAGACCACACTCGCCCAGGAGTATGTCCGCGCCCACGCCGACAAGTACTCGTGGGTGTGGTGGCTCGACGCGTCCACCGAAGGTGCGTTGGCGAGCAGCCTCGCTGAGGAGGGCCGTCGCGCTGTGAGCGCGACCGGCGCAGGGGGCGTCACGCTAGTCACCGACGACACGGCCGAGGCGTATGCCCGTCGTCTGCTGCGGAACGGCACCGACTGGTTGATGGTGCTCGACGGAGCGGCAGGCGTGGACGAGGTCCGCAGCGTGATCGCCGAGACACCACAGGGCAAGTTCTTGGTGACCACCCGCGAGGACCAGGACTGGCAGGACATCGGCGCGACGCCCGTCAAGGTTGACCTGCTGAGCAAGCACGATGCCGTGCGCCTGCTCGCCGAGCGAGCCAGACCACCGTCACCCGATGGATGGGAGGCCACCGGCTCCGCCGGTGATTTGGTCAAGGCCCTGGGATACCTGCCGCTGGCCGTCGCACAGGTCGGAGCGCTGCTCCACTTTGAGGGAGCGACGGACCCATCGGGCATGCTCGCCCAGTTGCAGGAGAATCCGGAGGCGCACCTCGTCGCAGCCGCGCCTGGCACACCACCAAAGCGGACGATGGCGCACATCTGGGATCTGTCCATCGCCCGCCTCGAAGAGCGCGACCGTTCAGCGGTACAGCTTCTGTCGATCCTCGGCTGGCTCGGACCACCGGAAGGAATCCCCAAGTCATTGCTCGACACACTGCCGCGCGACGCGTTCCCCAACGGTCCCGGCAGGGCACTGCGAGCAGCGGCGTCAGCAAGCCTTCTCACCATGCGCGGCGATCTCATCACCATCCACCCGGTCTTGCACCGGGTACTGCGAATCGCCGATAAGACGGTGCCGCAGCGCACCGGCGACCGCGTGGATAAGGCCCGTGCGACCGCGGCGGCAATGCTGCGTCAGGTGCTCGGCGACGCCGACCCGACCAATCCCAGTGCCTGGCCAACCATCCGCCCCCTAGTCGAATCGGCCGGGCTCCTCGCCACCCAACCCGCCGCGGGCCAGGATGAGGATGCCTCGTACGTCGTTCGGAAGGTCGGGCAGTTCCTCTCCGGACAGGGGTCGCATGACCGGGCTGTCGCACTCTTGGAGTGGGACCTCAAGCGCGCGGAGCATGCACTCAAACCCAACGACCCGAAGATCCCGACAGCGCGCAGGCACCTTGCTGATGCGCTTCAGGAGCGTCGCAGGCCAGGTGACCTGGACCAGGCCATCACCCTGCTCCAGTCGGTTCTCACCGACCGGGAGCGCGTCCTGAGCACCGACCACCCCTCCACCCTCAACACCCGCCACAACCTCGCCGGGGCGTTCACG
>JAISBQ010000286.1 GCA_031266115.1 Bifidobacteriaceae bacterium | reverse complement strand
GCCCGCCCCGACGCAGGAGGCGCAGCGCGTCGGCCAGCCGGTCGCCGTACTCGGCCCTGGCGCCGCCGAGCATCACCATGTCGTAGGCCCCGTCCGCCAGCCGGGGCAAGACCTCCGCTGGGGCTGAGTTGATGAGCCTGGTGGACGATGGCGCCACTCCGGCCTCCGCGAACGCCGCCCTTGCCGCGACTTGGTGCTCGATCTCGGCGTCCACCGAGGTCAACACGCCGCCAGGGGGCATGCCTTCGATGATGGCGAGCGCGGCGACGCCGGCCGAGGTGCCGATCTCGACGGCTGACTTGGCCCCGGAGACGGCGGCGAGGACCGCGAGCACCCGGCATGCCGAGGGCGAGGGGACCGCCAAACCGAGCTCGCGGGCGCGGGCCCGGGCGCGCAGCACAGGCTCCGATATAGGTAGGAAGTCCTCAGCGAACATCCAATTGGCGGTAGCGTCCGGCGTCATGACCGTCGATGTCCTTCCTCGCGGGGTCCGATGGGGGCTGGTGGGAACGCTCGCGGCGATGCTCCATGCCTGGTCAGCGCGTCTCATTGAGGCTCGCGTCCGTCGATTGAGACGTATTTCTCAGTCTTCGAGATTGTCGAAAAAAGAGAGTATCGTGGGCCACAAGGTCCTACTGGGAGCCCCGAGGCGTGCCCTACGGTAGTTCTCAGCCCTGGCCCGTCATCCTAGTCTGATCTCGCCCCTCAGAGCCGGATGACTTGCCGATCATCGGTGAGCGCCCCGTCTTGAGAGGTGTCATACATGACCGAGGATAGAACATGGATCCGGCCTTCCTGGGATCAGGTTGTCCGCGAGCACGCCACGCGAACCTATCGCCTGGCCTACCGTCTCACTGGCAACCCGCACGATGCCGAGGACCTCACGCAGGAGACCTTCGTTCGCGTGTTCCGTTCGCTCGACGCCTACCAGCCCGTGTGCCTGGCAGCGTGGATCCATCGGATCACCGTCAACCTCTTCCTCGACACGGCACGGCGCCGCGCCCGGATCTACTTCGACACCCTGGGTGACGAAGCCGGCCGCCTGTGCGACCCTCGTGCCAATCCCGAGGAACTGTTCGAAGTCAAGAACTTCGACTACGACATCCAGCAGGCGCTGGATTCACTCCCTCCTGATTTCCGGGTGGCCGTGGTGCTGTCCGATATCGAGGGGTATTCCTACGAAGAGATCGCGGCGATTGTGGGGACGAAAGTCGGAACCGTGGGGTCACGGATCTATCGTGCCCGCGCCCACCTGCGGCGTGCGCTGGCCCATCGCGCACCCGCGTCGAGAACTCATCGCGGATCCCGAACTTATGCGGGGGCTCGCGAATGACAGGTAGCCACTTGGGCTGGCGCGCTGGAGCGCTCAGCGACGGCGAGTTAACCTCGGCGGAGCTGGCGCGCGCCTGGGCGCACTATCGCACATGTGGTTGGTGTCGTGAGCAGGTTGATGGGCAGCGAGAGATTCGCGCCCATATCGGCAAGGCATCGGGGGTTCACGTTCCCCCCGATGTCCTGTCGGAGTTATACGCCACACCGTGCTGGGCCACGCTGCCGGTTTCGGTCCATTCGCGTGGTGAGGTGCCAAGCCGCCGGCGAACGGGACCATCGCGCCGGCGGTTTGGCGCGCGGCGCGCCCGCCTCGGGCAGGTGGCCCTGGTGACCGTGGGCGCCATCGTGGTGGGTGGGCTATCGACCGCCTACGCGATCGGCGATTCGACTCGTCCCGCGGGTCAGGTGGTGGCGGCCGCGAGACAATCGGCGGCTGTGAACGCGCCGCGTGAGGCGGCGAATTCCCGCCATCCGTCGGATCACGCGCGCGAGGAAACCGAGGCCGCGCTGGCATGGATGGCGACGGCAGGATGGTCGGTGCCCGAGACCCTGCCCGAGGGATATCACTTCACAAGCTTCGAGTACTCCACGATCGAAGAAGAGAAGCTGTCGGTGATGATCGCGACGCCAACCGGGTCCATCTCCCTGACTCTCCTGCACGCGCGGATCGACCCGAGCGATCTGAACGGGCTGACCGCACGCGTGATCGGCGGGCGCAGCGTCTACTGCCACGAGGTGGACGGCCAGCTTTCTGGCGCCATGAACTCCGGAGGCGAACTGCTCGCCTTCGTATCCAACGCCTCCGAGGACGATCTCGCGGCGGTGTTGGCCAACTCGCCCGGCCCGCGGGCCATGACGCCTGCGGCGAGGATCGCCCGAGGCCTCAGCCAGATGCGCATTCTGCGCTGAGCGGTCCGTGTGGTGCCGGTCCGCGCCGGAGTGGGCCGTGCCGCCGCCCTCTATCTCACGGCGATGGTCTTGCTGGTGGTCTTTCCCTGAACCTTGAGGACGATGACGGCCGTTCCCTGACGCTGTGCGGTCACCCGTCCCACGGCGTTGACGGTGGCGACGGTGGGGTTGGTTGATCGCCATGTGCCGGCGGTGCGGACCGCCCCGAGCGGGGTGAGCGCGGGCTTGAGTACGGTGGACCGTCCGACGCCGAGGGTGGCCGGGCCGGTGAGGTGCACTGTGCGCAACCGCTGGGCCTTGGCCTTGGCCGAGGGCACCACCTTGACCTGGATGGTGGCGGACTTGGCGCCGGCCGAGGCGAGCGTCACGCGTGTGCGGCCCACTGCGAGCGCGGCGACCTTCACGGTGGCGGTGGACCCAGTCCGCCACGACATCGATCCGGTCCTTGCTCCCTTGACGGGAGACGCAATCTGGGGTGTGGCCGCCCACCAGGTGACGGAGGCGCGCCCTGCGGTGCTTCCCGATGCCCGGTACGCGGCAACCTTCAGTGTGGCCGTGGTGCCCTGGGGGATGACCACGGTCTTGAATCTGGTCTCGAATCGGGCGATCCGTGGGCCGGTGCCTCGCGGCGCGCTCCCACCGATCGACGAGGTGCCGGGATCTGCGGCTCCCGCGCCGAGGCCGTGGCTGGCGTCGGACGCGTTGGCGCCGCTCGCGTGAAGCGAATCGTTGCCGGGGTCGTCAGGGGTGGACGCGGTGCCGGGCCCGGTGCTGTCGGTCCCGCCGGGTGCGCCTCCCGCGTTCGGGGCGGCTCCCTCAGACGGCTCCCCGCCGGAGTCTGAAGGTGTGGGGCGGGTGGTATCGCTGGGAGCTGGGCTGTTCGGGTCACGTGAGTCGCTGGGCTCCGGACTGGGCGAGACACTCGGGTCTGTGCTCGGCGACGTGCTGCCCGAGTCGCTCGGCTCCGGATTGGCCGTGCCGCCGGGCGATGTGCTCTCCGTGCTGCTCGGCGACGTGCTGCCCGAGTCGCTCGGGTCGGGGCTGGTGGGCTCGGGAGGCTCCCAGAACTGCAGCCCCGAGACACGCACCTCGGGCATCCAGATCGACAACGCGGTGCCCAACTGCCCGTAGTAGTCATCGCCCCACGTATAGACCTCGCCATCCTCGGTCAGGGCGACGGCGTGGTTCTCACCGGCGGCGATCTGGACGATATCGCTGGGGAAACCTGACACCCCGACGGGCGTGGCGGCATCGGCGGCCGCGTCGGGGGGAATCTGCTGGCCCCACGAACCCCAGGTGTACACGGTGCGTCGATCCTGCGATAGCGCCATCGCGAGGAAACCGCCGGCGGCGACCGCGCTGATCTCGGGAAGATCAGGCACCTGTTCGGGCGTTTCCCGCACTGCCGAGTTCACGAAGTCAGGGCGACCAAAGCGGTAGCCGACGTTGCTCCCGAGGGTCCACACGTGGCCGGCCGAGTCCAGGGCCATGGTGAAGCTGGAGGCGGCATCGGCCTGGACGATCGCCTTGTCCGTAAGCCCCGCGATCGGCAGCGCCTGCCCGTCGGTGGCCGGGTTTCTGGCGCCCAAGATGTCCGAATACCGGCTCTCAAACCCGTGGAGGGTGCTGTCCACCAGCACCAGCGCCGCGTCTGGCCCCACCGACAGCGCCGAAGCGGGTACGCCGAGCCCAATGCTCGCCTCGGTGGGGGTGGGAACCGAGTCGGCGATCTCAGACAGGCCGAACCGGTCATCGCGGTTGTACCCCCAACCCCAAATCTTTCCCGCCGTGGTGCGCATCAACGTGATGCCAGCGCCGACGCCAACGCTCGCGCCGTCTTGGGCATCAGCGGGAAGCTCCACCTGGACAGGTGTCGGGACGGGCGCATTGGGGAATACCGGTTCACGGCCTAGTTCGCCGGACTCGTTGGACCCCCAGGCCCAGACTTCCCCCGTGCCGGTCAAAGCCGCAGCGTGGGAGGTGTTGACGTCAACCTGGATCACGCCGGACACGCCCTCCACCTGCGCTGGACGTGAGCGCCGCGGGACCTCTCCCGTCCCCAGGCGTCCATCGATCCCCTCGTCCACGCCTCGATCTCCGTTCCACCCCCACGTGTACACGTCGCCGTTGTCCGCGACGGCCGCCGTGATGTTCTCGCCGGCGGCCACGGAGGCGATCTCAGGCAGTCCGGCCACGAGTTCGGGCTCGGTGGTGAATCGCTGGTCATCGCTGCCGAGGGCGTTCATGCGGTTGTCGCCCCAGGTATAGATCTGGCCATCTCTGCCGATGGCCATGGAGTGGGCGCCACTCGTGGACGCCGCCGCCACCGCGAGTCCGTGAATCTCCTGCGGTGCGCGCGCGTCGTTGAGTGTGCCATCTCCCAATCCGCCGGAGGAGTTGTCTCCCCACGCGTAGAGCCGGCCCTCAGTGGTCCATGCCACGGTGGCGTTGAATCCCGCCGAGATCCCGACGATGCCATCAAGGTCGACACGCACCGGCTGGGTGGAATAGCCGCCGGCGGTGCCGTCGCCCAGTTGACCGACCAGGTTGGCGCCCCACGTGTAGACGTGGCCGTCCCGGGTCAGCGCCACGGAGTGCTCGACCCCTGCGGCCACCTGAACAATGTCCGCTAGTCCGCTGACCTCCACCGGGACATCCTTCATCCATGCCTTTCGGCTGACCCATGGGTTCTCCGCCAAGGCCTGCGCATTGAACGCTCCATTCGGTCCCAGTTGTCCCGTCTGATCCGACCCCCAGGCGTAGACCTTTCCCTCCTGCGAGACGGCCAGCGTGTGATTGCGCCCCGCCGAGAGGCCCGTGAAGACGACCCCAGGCGCCGTGACCCCGACCGAGGTCTCGCCCTCGCGCCCCCGCACATGCTCACTGCCATCCCCGCGCTGTCCGTACTGGTTGGACCCCGACATGTAGATCGCGCCATCGGCGGTCAGGACGGCCGTATGGGCTCCGCCGGCGCTCACCGCGGTTGCCCGGGTGGTCACGGGCATGGTCACAGGGCGGGGGATGTATGCGGGCGGTCCATCGGCTGGATAGGCGACCGCGCCCTCGATCGAACCCCACGTGTAGGCCACGCCGTCACCGCCGAGTGCGACCGCGTGCATGTCGGCACTGACCGCTGTGGCCGGAACGTCGCCGGGCAGCGTGATGCAGGCGGGTGTCGGATCGCTGTGGACCTCACCGTTCCATTCCCCAAACTGCTCCGGAAAGGTGTTTCCCCAGCCGCAGATCTCGCCGTTCGGCATCGCCACCAGCGACGTGTTGGTCCTTCCCGCGACAATTCGCGCCGCGACCGCCACCGGATCGGTGTTGGGGTCCAAGCTGACGTCATCGCCGTGGGCGACGAATGGCCCGGCGAGTGCTCCGGCGCCTACCAGGGCCATCGTGGCAGCGACGGTGGCGACAGTGTTGATGCGGATCATTGAGGTGCTCCCTTGCCAGCTAGTGGTGGTCTACAAACGGTTGTTGTCCCGTGGGGCTGGCGGGGTGTGTCACTCAGTCAGGTGATAGTGATGGTCTTGTGGGTGGTCTTCCCGCCTACGGTGAGGACGATGACGGTCCTGCCCTTCGTATGGCCCGTCACCCGGCCCACGCGGTCCACGGTGGCAACGGCGGGATTGGTGGAGCGCCATCGTCCAGCGGTCCGGACCGCCCCTAGGGGGGTTAGCACCGGCCGCAGGACCGTGGACCGGCCCGCGCTCAAGGTGCTGGACCCCGTGAGATCAACTGCGCGAAGCCGCCTGGCCTTGGCCACGGACTGCGGGAGCACTGTGACTTGGATGGTCGCGCCGCGTGCGCCGGGCGAGGTCAGCTCGATACGAGTGCTCCCGGCCCGGAACGTGCGCAGAGTCACGGTGGCGTCCTTCCCGGCCTGCCAGGTTGTCGTGCCGGTTCGAGCGCCCTTGATGGGTGAGGCGACCGATGGCGTGGAGGTCCTCCATGTGACGCGCACGCGGCCGGCGGGGGTCCCGGCCGCCGGATAGGTAGTGACTCTCAGCTTGGCGTTGGAACCGGCGGGGACCACCACCGTCTTGAACCTGGTCCCGAACCGGGCGAGGCGGGGACTTGTCGCCTGGGGCGCCGTTTCGCCGATTGATGCGGCCCCCAGGTCGGCGTTCCCTGTCCCGGCGCCGAGCCCGGTGGCGGCGGACTCGTGGGCACCGCTCGCGTGGAGCGAACCGGAGGCGGAGTCGGGTGAGTCGGGGGTGTCGTCGACCTTGCGGTCGCTGTTCGCGCCGGGCTGGTTCGGTCCGCCGGTGTTCCTGGGTCCCTCGGTGGTGGGAGGCCCGCTCGGCGTGGCACCTGGATCCTCGCCGGCATCCTCACTCGGCTCGGTGCTCGGAGCCTTGGTGGGGTCGGTGGTGGTGTCCGTGGGTGTAGGCCTGTCTGGAGGCTCGGTGGTCTCGCTCTCGCTGGGGGTGGGGCTGCT
>JAISBQ010000252.1 GCA_031266115.1 Bifidobacteriaceae bacterium | reverse complement strand
CAAACCCAGCGGGCCCAGATCTTCCTCAAACGCGTGCTCGATCCCACACACATCGACGATTCGGAGATTGGCCAAACGGAGCCCGAGGATCCCTCGGACCCGTGAGCGGCCTTGCCTCTTCGGCCTATCGGGACTCGGCGATCGCCTCGTGGTGACGAATCACCTCGGCGACAATGAACGCGAGGAACTTCTCGGCGAAGACCGGGTCGAGCCCGGACTGCGTCGCCAACTCGCGCAGGCGGGAGATTTGGGCATCCTCGCGGACCGGATCGGCCGGTGGTAAGCCGGCATCAGCCTTAAGGTGTCCCACGGCCTGGGTGCACTTGAACCGCTCGGCAAGGAGGTGGACCAGGGCCGCGTCGATATTGTCGATGGACCCACGCAACTCGACCAGACGGGCTCCCACCGCGCGGGCGTCGGTGGTACCCGTCACGCCGACTTTTCCTGCGGCTCGTCCGGTGCGGCGGGGCGCGGGATGATGGTCGGGTTGACGTTCTCCAGCACCACGTGCCTGTCGATCACCACACGGTCCACATCCGTCCGGGACGGCACGTCGAACATCACGGGCTGCAGGATTTCCTCCATGATGGCCCGCAACCCCCGGGCACCGGTTCCGCGCAGCATCGCCTGGTCGGCAATCGCTTCTACCGCATCATCGGTGAAATCCAGGCCCGCGCCGTCCAACTCGAACATCCGCTGATACTGCTTGATCAGTGCGTTCCGCGGGACGGTAAGAATCTGGATCAGTGCGTCGCGATCCAACGGAGCCACCGACGCGATGACGGGAACCCTGCCGATGAACTCGGGGATCAGTCCAAACTTCAGGAGATCTTCCGGCATGACATCCGCGAAATCGTCCTCCAGGGAGTCCGCCGAATGCAGCGGCGCCCCGAATCCGATCCCATGACGCCCTGCCCGCGCCGCAATGATGTCCTCCAAGCCGGCGAACGCCCCAGCCAAGATGAACAACACGTTGGTTGTGTCGATCTGGATGAAATCCTGCTGAGGATGCTTGCGCCCGCCTTGGGGCGGCACCGAGGCGACGGTCCCCTCAAGAATCTTGAGCAGCGCCTGCTGGACGCCCTCCCCCGAGACATCTCGTGTGATCGACGGGCTTTCCGCCTTGCGGGAGATCTTGTCGATCTCATCGATGTAGACAATGCCCGTCTCGGCTCGCTTGACGTCAAAGTCCGCGGCCTGAATCAGCTTGAGCAGAATATTCTCGACGTCCTCGCCAACATAGCCGGCCTCGGTCAGGGCCGTGGCATCCGCGATGGCGAACGGCACGTTGAGCATCTTCGCGAGGGTCTGGGCAAGGTAGGTCTTACCACAGCCCGTTGGTCCGATCATGAGGATGTTGGACTTCGCGATCTCCACGGCGTCGGCATCTAAGGCCTCGCCCTCAGCCGGCTCCGGGCTCGTCTTCGCTTTGCCCGACGCCCGCGCGCCGCCCGGCCCTTGAGATCGCGAGCCGCGTTCCGGATTCGGCTGGCCCACGAGCGCCGGGCCGCCCTGTGCATGAATCCGCTTGTAGTGGTTGTAGACCGCCACCGACAGCGCCTTCTTCGCGCTCTCCTGGCCCACGATGTACTGGTTGAGGAACTCGAAAATCTGCCTCGGCTTGGGCAACTCCTTCGGGCCGGGCTGGGCGCGCCCAGTCACCTCCTCGGCGATGATCTCGTTGCACAACTCGATGCACTCGTCACAGATGTACACGGACGGACCGGCGATCAGCTTGCGGACCTGCTTCTGCGACTTGCCGCAGAACGAACACTTCAGCAGATCTCCGCCGACATCACTGACGCGAGGCATAGACTTCCGGTCCTTCCGTTGGGGAATGGGCCCATGGTAGTGGCGAGAGCCGACAACGTGGTGGACGTTCAGGCCTTCGGACCGGGACCCTTGCGCGGCTGGAGCACTTGGTCGATGATGCCGTACTCCAACGCCCCCGAGGCAGTCAGGATCTTGTCGCGTTCGATGTCGGCCTTCACCTCCGCCACATCGCGCCCCGTGTGCTTCGAAATGGTGGTCTCAAGCCACTCGCGCATCCGCAGAATCTCGTTCGCCTGAATCTCGATGTCCGAGGCCTGCGCGTACGCGCCGCCTTCGAACGCCGGCTGATGGATCAACACCCTCGCGTTCGGCAACGCCAACCGCAGCCCCTTGGAGCCCGCCGCCAGCAACACCGCGGCCGCCGAGGCGGCCTGGCCGAGGCATACCGTCTGAATCCGGGGGGTGATGTACTGCATCGTGTCGTAGATCGCCGTCAACGACGTCAGGGATCCCCCAGGCGAGTTGATGTACATCGTGATGTCGCGGTTCGGATCCTGCGATTCCAGGACCAGCAGCTGCGCCATGATGTCATCCGCCGAGGCATCGTCGATCTGGACGCCGAGGAACACGATCCGGTCTTCGAAGAGCTTCGTATACGGATCTTGGCGCTTGAACCCGTAAGCAGTCCGCTCCTCGAACTGGGGCAGCACGTAACGGGAGGTGGGGGGCGCCATCGTCCGGCGCGGGGCCATCCAGGTCATCGCTTCTCACCTTCCCCGGCCGAGCCGGACACCGAACCGGCGTGAGTCACCACTTTGTCCACGAACCCGTATTCACGGGCTTCTTCCGCCGTGAACCACCGGTCGCGATCCGCGTCGGCGTTGATCTGCTCCACGGTCTTGCCCGTCTGTTGGGCCGTGAGCTCCGTGAACACGCGCTTCATGTGGAGAATCAGTTCGGCGTTGATCTGGATGTCCGTCGCGGTGCCGCCAATGCCGCCGGATGGCTGGTGCATCATCACCCGTGCGTGGGGGGTGGCGTAGCGCTTGCCCCGCGCACCAGAGGACAGGAGGAACTGACTCATCGACGCCGCCATCCCCATCGCGACTGTCGCCACATCCGGTTCGATGAACTGCATCGTGTCGTAGATCGCCATGCCCGCCGTGATCGACCCGCCCGGGGAGTTGATGTACAGGTAGATGTCGCGGTCGGGGTCTTCCGCCGCCAGCAGCATCATCTGGGCACAAATGGTGTTCGCGTTCTCGTCGCGCACCTCCGTGCCCAACCAGATGATCCGTTCCCGCAGCAGCCGGTTGAAGATGTGGTCGGACAACCCCATCCCCCCGGCATCGTCGGGCCCTTTCCGCAGCCCTGGCACCTCAATCACGCCTCGCGCCTCCTTCGTCGGCTCGGCAATCTCGGCAGTTCCTGCCCTTACCCGCCAACACCCTAGCGGGGTGGGTGGCCCATCACCGTCGGTCCGCGGCCGGGTTTCGCCGCTGGCCTACTCGTCGTCCACAATCTCGTCGTCGCTGTCCACCAGGTCAATGTCCTCGGCGTCCTCGGCGTCAGCCTCCTCAAGAAGCGCCGCCAGGTCGACGCTCTGGCCGTCTTCGTCCACCGCGGTGACCTGCTGCAAGGCAGTGTCCACGGCCTTGCCCCGGGCAACCTGAGTCACGTAGCGGCGGATCGCCCCCGTCTGCTCAGCCCGCTCCACGAATTCGCTCGGATCCATCCTCACCTGGGCGGCCGCCTGGATCATGAATTGCACCAGATCATCCTGGGTGACTTCGACGTTCAACGCGGCAGCAAGCATGTCCGTCACCAGATCGAGGCGGATCGAGGTGGCCGACTCGGTCTCCACCTCGGCTCGCCGTTCATCCGTCACATCGGCCTCGCCGCCGAGGAGCCGTTCCACGGTCGAGGCGAGCACACCGTCGGGGACGGGCATGTCCACGGCGTCGGCAAGCACCTGTGGCAGGGCCCTGCGTGCCTGGATGTACTGCGCCGTGCCCGCCACCTTCCACAACGCGTCCTTCACGCCCTCGCGCAACTCGGCCACCGTGTCGAACTCACTGGACAACTGGGCAAAGTCGTCGTCCACCTCGGGCAGTTCGCGCTCTTTGACGGACCTGGCCGTCACCGTGATCAGCCCCATGCGCCCGGCGTGGTCGCCGCCCACCAGTTCGGACTCGAACGTCGTGGTCTCGCCTGCAGACAGACCCTCCAACGCCTCATCCAAGCCGTCGATCATGGTGCCCAAGCCCACCTGGTAGGACAGGCCCGCTACCGAATCGACCTCCTCGTCCCCGAACGTGGCCGTCAGATCGATCGAGACGAAGTCGCCGGTAGCGGCAGGCCGGTCCACACCCACCAGGGTCCCAAAACGCTCCCTGAGCTGCTCAATTTCCGCATCGACGTCCTCGTCGCTTACCTCGCGCCGCGGCACCGTCACCGTCAACGTGGTCAGATCCGGCAGGTCGATCTGAGGACGAATCTCCATCTCCACCTCGAACGCCACCCCTTCGGTGGCGTCGGCAGCGTCCGGTCGGGATGTCACCGACGGCTCCACCAACTCCAACGGCGTCAACGAGTGCTCCTTGAACACCTGGTCCAGCCATCGGTCCATCGATCGCTCAATCGCAAAGTCCACCACGACGCCCTTACCCAGCCGCTGGTCCAAGATCCGGGGCGGGACCTTGCCCTTGCGAAAGCCAGGTACTTGGACGTCCTGGGCGGCCTGCCTGTAGGCAGCCTTGAGGGCTGGGGCGAACTCCTCGCCGCTCACCTCAACGGCCACCTTGACCTTGGTGGGGCTCAGTTCCTTCACGGAGCTCTTCACGTGACTCGTCTCTCCTCATCGGGCGCGCACCCGGGATGGACGCGCGTATCCAGCGGTTGAATGACCGGCGGCAGGCTGAGTTGCGCACCAGGCGCCCACACCCCAGCCCACAGGCCTTCGGGGCTGGGCGAAAGCCCCGCCAAGCCTACGGCACGCGACGGCCGACCGGGCCGCCATCGGCCAACACCGACTCGCCGGCCGAATCGGCATCGGTGAGCCGATAGGCCGAGGGACGTGACGAGGACGGGTGGGAGGAGGCCCGGGAGGACGATGGCGCGGGGGACGCGGACGCGGAGGGGTCGGCATCGTCGGCACCTGTGACATTCGCGGGCAACGGGCGGTCCTCAGCCAACGCGTCGAAAACCTCCTGGGCCTCAGCGGTGCGGAAAACTTTGGCGGGGTCGTTCGGGTCGCCGTCATTGGGAGCGGTCACCGCGGTGCCCGCCGACGGCTTGGTGTGGCGCAACGAGAACGCCAGGCCCGCGATGGTCTGCACGGAACCCAGCTCCGGAGAGGTAGTCAACGAGTCCGTGACGGCGTTGACAAACGAGTACAAGGCGGGCGTGGAGGTGAGGAGGTTTCGTTTGGTGACCGACTTGGCGACCGCGGAGACCAATTGATGCTGGCGGTCGAGGCGGCTGAGGTCGGAGCCGTCGCCGAGGCCTTGACCCGTCCGGGCGCGGGCGAACGCGAGCGCCGTCTTGCCATCCAGAATCTGGGTGCCCTTGGTGATGTCGAGCTTCGCCTTGGTGGAAGACATGTCGTGGGTGATCTTCATGTCGACGCCACCAAGAGCGTCGATCATGGAGACGAATCCGGAGAAATCGACCACCACGAACTGGTCGATCCGCACGTCCGTGACCTCTTCCAGGGTCTTGATGGAGCACGCGGCCGCGTCGCCGATGTTGCCATGCTCACCCCCGCGGGAGAAGGCCGCGTTGAACTTCGTGGTCCAGGGCAGGCCGTTCTCGGTCCCATCCGAGAGTGTGCACGTGGGGATAGTCACCGTCGTGTCGCGGGGGATCGAGACGATGTCGATCCGGTCCCGTGCCGCCGAGACATGCACAATCATCGTGACATCAGACCGGATACCGGCCGACGCGTGGTCCGTCAGCTTGCCGTTGTCGCCGTCGCGAGAATCCGAGCCGAAGACGGCGACGTTGAGGGGACGTCCATCGAACGGATCAGCCGGGTCCGGTGTGGACACGGCCGCGGCGCGAGAGGTGGGTCGGGCTGTGCCGAGCTGATCGGTGATCTCAGCCGTGTCGATCCGGGAATTCCAGTCGGCTATCACAGCCCACGCGGTCGCGGGAACGGCGACCAACAGCGTGGTACCGATCAGAGCGACCCGACGCAGCACCGGGTGCCGAGAGCCTGTGCGGCTGTGCGAGGACCACCTCGCCCGTAGGGGCGCAGTGTGTCTCGCTGGCATTGAGTCTCCCCTGGTTGTCAGTGCGCCGGTGTCGTTAGTGCGGTGCTGGGCCCAGCCACGCGGCTCGCCGGACCAAGCACATGCGTGCTTCCCCCAACCGGCGATGCCGCAGACCAGCCTAATGGGGTTCGCCATCGGACGGTGTAGGCCACCAGGGAGAAATCCGTGAAGGTTGCGTGGATGCGCACGGCCCTGGCAGAGTCGTCTAGGTGGTGAGGAGGAGGTTTGCGACGCGGTGGTGGTCGCGTTGGTGGTGTCTGGTGGCTGCGGCGATGTTGGTCCAGCCGAGGATTCTGAGGGTGGTGATCGCGGTGTTGCGCAGGATGGCCATGGTGGTTGGCCCGG
>JAISBQ010000233.1 GCA_031266115.1 Bifidobacteriaceae bacterium | reverse complement strand
CGGCGCGGTCACGCGCACTGTCTGCAGCCCATCGCGCATCGCCGAGTTTCAGGTTGGCGGGGTTGGGGGGCGCGGGGTGGGTGGTGCGTCCAGGCTGTTGCCGGGGCCGACAGCAGTCGTAAGCGAGGACTCGCACACATGGGAGCGGTCGCGCGGGATCGGGCGCGAGGTTTGGCACATTCGAGGCGCCTTACGTGAGCCGGATCCGGGATCGGCGTACGCGAAAGCTCGCGCTCGATTCGCCGGACGCCTCCCCGTGCCCGCCGCAGTGTGCCAAACCTCGCGCGAGGTGATCGGGGATACTTGGCGCGTCGGTTGCCGATGCCGACCCTGTCCGCCACCACAAGAAGTTGAGCCCGCCGATGACGCACGAACCCGCCCAGGACGCCGCGCCTGCCGCGCCCGCGGCCCACGCCGAGCCAGGTGCTCCCGCCCAGCACGTCTCGACCGCCATATCCGCGCCCCACGCCGAACCCGCTCAGGGCGCTGCACCCGCCCTATCTGCGCCGGACGCAGATAGGGCGCCGAGGGGGGACGCAGAACCAGAGGTGTCCCTGTGGGGTGGGCGGTTCACCGCCGGGCCTTCACCGGCGCTGGCCGCCTTGTCGGCCTCGACGCACTTCGATTGGCGTCTGGCGAAGGTCGATATCGCCGGCTCGCGCGCCCACGCACGGGTGCTGCGCGCCGCTGGCCTGCTGACAGATGCCGAACTCGCCAGCATGCTCCAGGGTCTCGACCGCCTCGACGAGGCGGTCGAGACAGGCGTGTTCGCTCCAATCCCCGCGGATGAGGATGTCCACACCGCCCTGGAGCGCGGACTGCTCGACATCCTCGGCCCCGACCTGGGCGGCAAGCTACGCGCCGGACGGTCCAGAAACGACCAGATCGCCACGCTTGTCCGGATGTACCTGCGTGAGGCGGCGCGCGCCATCGTCGGGGGAATCGCCGAGTTGGCGGACGCCCTCATCGCCCAGGCCTCCGCGCACCCCGATGCCCCGATGCCCGGGCGCACCCACATGCAGCACGCCCAACCCGTGCTCCTCGCCCACCATCTGTTGGCCCATGTGTGGCCCTTGCTGCGCGATGTGGACCGTCTGCGCGACTGGGACCAGCGTGCCGCCCGCTCGCCCTATGGGTCGGGGGCACTCGCTGGGACATCCCTCGGGCTGGATCCGGAGGCCGTGGCCCGCGAACTGGGCTTCGACGGTCCCGTCGAGAATTCGATCGACGGCACGGCGGCACGGGATGTGGTGGCGGAGTTCTCGTTCGTCGCGGCGATGATCGGCGTGGACTTGTCCCGGCTCGCGGAGGAGGTCATCGTGTGGGCCACCGCCGAGTTCGCGTTTGTCACGCTGGATGACGCCTACTCCACCGGTTCGAGCATCATGCCGCAGAAGAAGAACCCCGACATCGCGGAACTCACGCGCGGCAAGGCGGGCCGGCTGATCGGCGACCTCACGGGCCTCCTCGCGACACTCAAGGGTCTCCCGCTCGCCTACAACCGCGACCTGCAGGAAGACAAGGAGCCGGTCTTCGACGCCGTGGACACCCTGGGTCTCCTCCTTCCCGCGCTCGCGGGAATGATGCGGACGATGACGTTCCACACCGACCGCCTCGCAGCCCTCGCCCCGCAGGGATTCTCCTTGGCGACCGATGTGGCGGAGTGGTTAGTCCGCGCCGGTGTTCCGTTCCGCGACGCCCACGCGGCCGCGGGCAGGGCCGTGCGCGTCGCGGAAGAACGCGGCGTCGAACTGTGGGACCTGACCGACGAGGACTTTGCCGGGATCGATGCGCGGTTGGCCACGGGCGTGCGGAATTCGCTGGTTGGGGACGGTGGCGTGAAGTCGCTCGGCGTGTTGCCCCCAGGTGTCCGGGATGGGCCAGGAGAGGACGGCGGGTCGCGCACAGGGACCGGGTCCCCCGCCGATACCCCGCCGGGTACGTGGCGAGACGCTCTCGGATCGGCCCCCAGTGTGCGGGACGTGCTGAGTGTGGCCGGATCGATCGCGTCGCGCGACGCGATCGGCGGCACGGCGCCCAGGCGAGTGGCCGAGCAGTTGGCGTCGGCTCAAGACGCCGTTGCCGCTGCCCGTGCGTGGGCCGAGTAAGCGGTGGATGGCGTCGGGCGCCCAGACCGGTGCCGAGGCTGCACCGCACCGGTTGCCAGAGTCATGGAGACCTGTGGCCGGTTCGTGGTAGGTGGGTGGCGGTGTCCCCGACCGGCGCGGGCGTGGTGAGGGGCGTGTTCGAACCGCCCGTCGCCGCCGTTCGGACATGAATGCCGTGACGCTGGCGAGCCTGGCGGACCGGATCCGCGCGCTGCCCTCGCCCGGTCCGAGAGGTGGGCCTCGCTTGATCTGCATCGACGGTCCGATGGGCTCGGGGAAGACCACGCTCGCGGGGGCTTTGGCCCGCGAGGTGGGGGGCGCCATCGTGCACATGGACGATCTGTACGGTGGGTGGGACGGCATCGATCGCGCGTGGCCCCGACTGGTCTCCTCTGTGCTCACCCCGCTGCGCGCCGGACACGCGGCCGCCGTGCGGACTTTCGATTGGTCCGCCGGAGGTTTCACCGGACCGGTGACACGGATCGAATCCGGACGGCCAGTCATTGCCGAGGGGTGCGGTTCGGCGCCCCGCCTGGCCGATGGCGTCGCTCAACTCATCGTGTGGGTGGACGCCGCTCTGCCTGTGCGCCTCGCACGCGTCGCGCGGCGCGACGGCCCCGCTCAGTCCGAGAATCTTCGCGCGTGGGCTGTGTCGGAAGCCGTCCACTACGCGAGAGAGGGGACGCGAGACCGGGCGGACGTCATCGTGCGCACCGATGTTCCACCCGCCTGACCCCAACCCCTGTCCCGGCACGGGCCTTCGTCCCCACGAAGAATGGCCCGCTCTTTCAGCATCGTGCCGGTTGGTTTGCCCCGGGGTCTGGTCCACCACGCAGACCCCCAATCCGACGATGACGGAAGGGGGATTCTGCGCCCCATGGGGGCGACATGTCGCCAGGTGCGCTTCGTACGCAGTGCCGGACCCGTGCCAACGGACCCTTGCCGGGCGTGTTGGCACGGGTTCGGCACTGTCCGCGGCCGGTGCCGTCCCGGGGACTGTGTATCACCCCAGGTCACAGCTTTGGCACGACGGCGACTGGATCCGGACGAGTGCCGGACCCGTGCCAACAGGCCGCGGGCACCATTGTTGGCGCGGGTCCGGCACTCTGCCAAGAGGTCGAGCCACCCATGCGCCCTGGCGCGAGTGGGCTTCGCCACAACACCCGACGATGACGAACGCCATCGCCTGAGCCGAGCTACTGGGGTGTCGGGACGAGCCCCATCGCCCTCCACGGGGGATGGCCGAGTCTCGCAACAGTTGACACTTCGCGTGCTCCGCGAGCCCGCTTCACTCCTCAAGCCATGCCGGCAACGACGACGGCGGAGACGAGGGTGCGCTTCCGGCAATACTCGGGCTCCGGGCTCCGGGCTCCGGGCCTGGGCCGGGATAGGGGACAATGGGTCGGTGCCTGGCGCACCTGGGCACTCGGATCACCCGGAGTCCCCGTGTCACTGGGTCCCCGGAGCGCTACACGCCTGACCCATCGCGCCGACTGACATCGACCCCACAGAAGGGACACCGTGGCCGTGCCTGGAATTCTCGACGAACTAGCGTGGCGAGGGCTGATCGCTCAAACTACGGATCGTGCGGCGCTCAGAGGCGCCCTGGTGGCCGGACCGATCACCTATTACTGCGGCTTCGACCCGACGGCGCCGTCGTTGCACATCGGCAACCTGGTCCAGGTCCTCACGCTCCGGCGCCTCCAGATGGCCGGAAACCATCCGATCGGCGTGGTGGGCGGGGCGACAGGGCTGATCGGCGACCCGAAGATGACGGGTGAACGCCTCCTCAACGACCCGGATGTGGTGGCCGGATGGGTGGAGCGGATCCGCGCCCAAATTGCGCCACTGCTGGACTTCGAGGGCCCGTTCGCGGCGACCATGGCCAACAATCTCGACTGGACCAGCGGCATGACGGCGATCGGGCTGTTGCGCGACATTGGCAAGCATTTCCGGATGTCAACCATGTTGGCCCGCGAGACGGTGGCCGCGAGAATGGCCTCTGACCAGGGGTTGAGCTATACAGAGTTCTCGTATCAGGTGCTCCAAGCGATGGATTTCCTGGAGTTGCGCCGCCGCTACAACTGCGTGTTGCAGACCGGGGGCAACGACCAGTGGGGCAATCTCGTGGCAGGCGTGGAGCTGATCCGTCGCACCGATGGCGTCGCCGCCCATGCGTTGACCACGCCGCTGATCACCAAGGCGGATGGGACCAAGTTCGGCAAGACGGAGTCGGGAACGGTGTGGCTGGATCCGTCGATGACCTCGCCGTATGCGTTCTATCAGTTCTGGTTGAACACCGACGATCGCGATGTGGCGGCCTACCTGCGCGTGTTCACATTCCGCACCGCCGAGGAGATCGCGGCGCTCGCGCGCGAGGTCGAGGAGCATCCCGAGCGGCGCGAGGCGGCTCGAACCCTGGCGAGGGATGTGACGGCACTGGTTCACGGGGCGGCCGCATGCGAGGCGGCGATCGAGGCCTCTCTCGCGCTGTTTGGTCGCGGCGACCTCGCGGGGTTGGACGCTGCGACGCTGGGTGCCGTGGTGGCGGGCCTGGGGTCGGTCACCGTGGACGAGGTGGATCCCCTGGTGGTTGACCTGTTTGCGGGCGCCGGCCTGGAACGGGGCAAAGGCGCCGCCAGGCGGACGATGGCGGAGGGCGGCCTGTACGTCAACAACGTCAAGATCTCCGATCCGGAGTCTCGCCTGGGTCAGGACGATTGGCTTCATGGGCGCTACGCCCTCCTGCGGCGAGGGCGCAGGTCGCTCGCCGTCGCCGAGCGCCGGTGCTGATAGCCTGCCGGGCGTCTACGAAAACTTCGTGTCCGTTCGCCGCGACGCGCGGCCCGTCCGCCTGGAGCCGAAGACGTGCCTACCAGTCCCCTGGATGACCTGCACCGCCGCCGTGGTGCGCACATGACCGACTTTGCCGGATGGCAGCTACCCCTCAGGTTTGGCTCGGAGCTAGCGGAACATGCGGCGGTTCGCACTGCTGCGGGGCTCTTTGACCTGTCCCATATGGCTCAGCTTCGCGTGGTGGGGCCCGGCGCCGGCGCGGGCTTGGATATGGCGCTCACCGGTTCCCACGCCGGGATGCCGGTGGGGCGGGCTTCGTATTCGCTGATCCTCGCTGCTGATGGCGGAGTGGTCGATGACCTGATCGTCTACCGTCTGGCCGGGGCCGAGTACCTGGTGATTTCGAACGCGGCGAATCGCGCCGTCGTGGCCGCGGAGTTGGTCGATCGGTTGGCGCCGTTCGACGTGGACCTCGTCGATGTGACGCAGGCTCGGACACTCATCGCCGTCCAGGGGCCGCGCGCTGCTGCGATCTGCGCGGCGGCTGGGCTCGCGGGGGTTGTGGAGTCGTTGTCCTATTACACGGCGGCACCGGCGCGTCTGGCGGGCATCGATCTGCTGGTTGCTCGCACTGGATACACGGGCGAAGACGGGTTTGAGGTGTCGGCGCCCGCCGAAGCGGCCGAACGGGTGTGGGTGGCGTTGGAGGAGGCGGGCCGGGCGCATGGCCTTGTCTTGGCGGGACTTGCCGCTCGCGACACATTGCGCCTGGAGGCTGCGATGCCGCTGTATGGCTACGAGTTGACCCGCGAGACCACGCCGTGGGATGCGGGCCTGAACCGGTTTGTCGACCTGGCGAAACCGGCCTTTGTAGGTCGCGATGCCCTCGTGTCCGATGACGGCACGCGGGTGCCGCGCCGCCGCCGCCTCGTGGGCGTGGCCGGCTCCGGCCGGCGCGGCGCGCGCGGCGGCTACGCCGTGATCAACCCGGCCAGTGGCCAGACGATCGGCGAGGTGACATCCGGGGCACTGTCCCCAACCCTCGGGTACCCGATCGCGCTGGCCTATATCGATGCTGCGGCACCGAGCGCGGTCGGCACGGACCTGGTGATCGACGTGCGAGGTGCGCATCAGCCATTCTCGGTGGTGGCCCGACCGTTCTACTGCAGGTCGCCGTCGTGACGGAATTGGGCGGAACACGGAACTAGCACACTAAGGAGTCCTTCATGTCCATCCCCGCAGAGCTCTTCTACACCGCCGAGCACGAGTGGGTTGACCATCCGGCTGCCGGGCGCGCACGGGTCGGGATCACGGACTTCGCGGCCACGGCGCTGGGCGACGTGGTCTTTGTGGACCTTCCCCCGATCGGCGCCACACTGGTGGCTGGCGCGCCGTGTGGCGAAATCGAGTCCACAAAGTCTGTCTCGGAGATATTCGCCCCGGTCTCGGGCACGGTGGTGGAGGTGAACCGGCGTGTGGTCGATGCCCCCGAGGTAGTCAACGAGGATCCCTACGGCGAGGGCTGGCTGTTCGCGGTGGATGTGGCTCCTCCGGTTCCCTCCCTCCTCGACGCGACGGGATACGCAGCCCTTCCGGACGTGACGACGTGACACCTGGCGGTCTGGTTGCCGGCGCGAGCTTTGCCGCTCGCCATCTCGGGCTGGCGCCTGAGGACCGGGAGACGATCAGACGGTGCCTCGGCCTAGCCCCAGGTGAGGCGATTGTGGATCGTGCGCTGCCTCGGCATCTGCGTCGCGGTGAGCCGTCGGCGTTGCCACCTGCGGCAACCGAGGCCGAGGTCTTACAGCGTTTGCGTGAGTTGGCTGCCGTGAACCGCCCGATGGTGGCGATGATCGGGTTGGGGTACTACCCGTCTCACACGCCGGCGGTTCTCCAGCGGGGAATCCTGGAGAATCCTGCCTGGTACACGGCCTACACGCCGTACCAGCCTGAAATCTCTCAGGGGCGCCTCGAAGCGCTTCTCGTGTTCCAGACCGCCCTGTCGGACCTCACAGCCCTGCCCACCGTGAACGCGTCGCTATTGGATGAGGCGACGGCGGTGGCCGAGGCGATGACGCTGATGACCCGCGTGGATCGGGGCCGCAGGCCGGCCGTTGCCGTCGATGTGGACCTCTTTCCTCAGTCCCGTGCCGTCCTTGGTACGCGCGCGGAGGCGTTGGGTATCGACCTGATCGACATGGATCCCACCGGCGGGGCTATCCCGCCGGGGGTGGCCGGCGTCATCGTCCAGTATCAGGGTGCCAGCGGCCGGCTGGTCGATCTCGCGCCGGTGGCGCAGGCGGCGAGGGACGCTGGGGCGCTGCTCGCGGTGGCCGCCGATCCACTCGCCCTGACACTGCTGCGTCCACCGGGTGAGGTCGGCGCGGATATCGCGGTCGGCTCGACGGGGCGGTTCGGGATGCCGCTGGGCTGTGGCGGGCCGCACGCGGCGTACATGGCGGTGCGCCATGGTCTGGAGCGTCAGCTTCCCGGCCGGCTGGTGGGCGTGTCGAAGGACGCCGATGGCGCACCCGCCCTGCGCCTCGCGCTTCAGACCCGTGAACAGCACATTCGTCGGGAGAAGGCCACGAGCAACATTTGCACGGCCCAGGTGTTGCCGGCAGTGGTGGCCGCCATGTTTGCGGTGTGGCACGGGCCCGAGGGGCTGGCCGCGATCGCCGCCCACGCTCACGGCTGCGCCGTGTCGCTGGCGGCCACACTGCGTGAGGCCGGGCTCGAGGTAGTCCATCCGCACTTCTTCGACACTGTGGCGGTACGGGTTCCGGGACGTGCACGGGAGGTCGCGGCGGCCGCGAGGGCGCGAGGGATCGCCCTGTGGGCTGCCGACG